>CAURTW010000162.1:0-2544 GCA_963527705.1 uncultured Streptococcus sp. | reverse complement strand
TTGGCATGAAGTTCAATTTGAAGAGTTCATCGTTTTGGATACCGAAGATAACTTCGTTTTCTTTATCGATAAATCCTGCTGGGATATCAGCGATAGATGTTGGACGAGTGTCCATTGGGAAACGAGTTTCTTCGTAGTGTGCTTTAGTTTCTTCTACAATTTTTTTGATGTGAAGTGAACGTTCTGTTGGTCCTGCGAGGAAGCTTTCGTCTCCATCGTAAGGTGTGTAGTTAGCTTGTACGAAGCGTGATACACTTGCTTTTTCTTTCCAATCTACGCCTTTGAAGCCTTCCCAAGCTTTGTCAAAAATATCTTGTGCTTCAACAACTGTCTTAACAACCATGTTAATGTCCTCTTTTTTCTTTCTAGTAACAGTCATCTGTTACATTCATGAGACAAGTATACCATACAGTAATCGATTTCAACAAGTGGAAAATCCCTATTTCCACACTTTCTTTTCTAAAACAGTCTATATTTTGTCCCAAACTGTATTATATTTTTGAAAAAAATAAAGCCTTTTTTCTTTTTTTCAGAAAAAAGGGTATAATAAAAGAAAATAAGCGGTAAAAAGGGGACTAGGCATGTTGATTTTTCCTTTATTAAATGATTTGTCAAGAAAAATCATCCATATTGACATGGATGCCTTTTTTGCTGCGGTAGAAATCAGAGATAATCCTAAACTCAGAGGAAAACCTGTCATTATCGGCAGTGACCCTCGGCAAACAGGTGGGCGTGGTGTCGTTTCCACTTGTAGCTATGAAGCTCGAGCTTTTGGTGTCCATTCAGCCATGAGTTCCAAGGAAGCCTATGAACGCTGTCCCCAGGCAATCTTCATATCAGGAAATTATGAAAAATACAAATCTGTGGGACTCCAGATTCGAGCTATTTTTAAGCGCTATACAGATTTGATTGAACCTATGAGTATTGACGAAGCCTATTTGGATGTGACAGAAAATAAACTCGGTATCAAGTCAGCGGTCAAAATCGCTCGCCTCATTCAAGAGGATATCTGGCAAGAACTCCATCTAACTGCTTCTGCTGGCGTTTCTTACAACAAATTCTTAGCTAAAATGGCCAGTGATTATCAAAAGCCACATGGTCTGACAGTGATTCTACCTGACCAGGCTGAGGATTTTCTCAAACAAATGGATATTTCCAAGTTTCATGGAGTAGGAAAAAAGACAGTAGAACGCCTTCATAAAATGGGCGTTTTTACCGGCGCTGATTTGCTTGAAGTCCCTGAGATAACCCTAATAGACCGCTTTGGTAGACTGGGTTATGACCTTTATCGAAAGGCTCGTGGCATCCACAATTCCCCAGTCAAATCCAATCGCATCCGTAAATCAATCGGGAAAGAGAAAACCTATGGGAAAATTCTCCGTGCCGAGGAAGATATCAAAAAAGAGCTGACTCTTCTATCAGAAAGAGTCGCTCTCAATCTACATCAACAAGAAAAAGCTGGAAAAATTGTCATTTTGAAAATCCGCTACGAGAACTTTTCAACTCTTACTAAACGAAAAAGTCTTTCTCAAAAAACACAGGATGCTAGTCAGATAAGCCAAATAGCCCTGCAACTCTATGAAGAATTAAGCGAGAAAGAAAGAGGTGTCCGCCTGTTGGGGATTACCGTGACTGGATTTTAAAACCTTGAAGAGCCTGGACCCTTCAAGGTTTTTCTTATACAAATAAACGCACAAAACTATAGAGCAACAAGACACTACCAAGTACGATACGGTATTTACCGAAAAGGGTAAAGTCGTGTTTTTTTACATAGCTTGTCAAGAAGCGAATAGCCACCATGCTAACTGCAAAAGCTACTCCCATAGCGACCAAGAGCAAAAACAATTGCCCAAAACTCAAGAGCTGTCCTGCTTTTATAAATTTGAAAATCTTTAAGGCGCTAGCTCCGAACATAACAGGAATTCCAAGATAGAAGGTAAATTCTGTCACAACAGAACGACTCGTTCCATTTAACAAACCACCGACAATCGTTGCCCCAGAACGACTCGTTCCTGGTAAAAGAGCAAGAACTTGGAAGAGTCCGATATAGAAAGCGGTCGTATAAGGAAGCTTGTCCAACTCTGTTACACTTGGCTCGATAGCACGCGCTTTATTTCGCTTTTCCAAATAGATAAAGGCAATCCCATAGATAATCAACATGAGAGCAACTGAAACCATGTTATGGAAGTGGGTATCAAACCAATCATCAAATTTAAAGACGGCAAGTAAAGGCAAAGTGGCAACCAAGACCTTCAGCCACAGTCTCCAAGTCTTACGAACTTCCTGCTTGTCTTTACCCGGTTTAAAGGGATTGAGCTTATTAAAGTAAATCACCATAACCGCCAAAATCGCACCAAGCTGAATCACGACATTAAACATGGACATAAAGACTTCATTTTGATTTTGGTATTGGATAAATTCCTCTGCTAAAATCAAGTGACCTGTACTTGAAATCGGCAGCCATTCCGTAATTCCTTCAACAATCCCAAAGAAGATAGATTTTAAAATTTCAATAAGATACATAGATTACTCCTTTTTCTATCT
>CAURTW010000161.1:0-2575 GCA_963527705.1 uncultured Streptococcus sp. | reverse complement strand
TTTGAAAAATGTCAAGGAAACTCCGGACGAACGCTTTTATGCTAATTTAGCCAAGGCAGCTAGCTTGATGTTTGTTTTTATACTAGGCGCACTGATGATCCTAGCAGTTATCATTGGGTATATGGGGTCTCTCACTCTTTACATGGGACAGATATTTATTAGCATAGCTGCCTTGATTTTCATCTTTTCGGTTGTCTATATTATCTTGGAACGTAGAGGATAAACATGGCCAAAGAAAGCAAGATTATTACTAATCTCAAATCTGTTCGTGAGTCCACAGGCATGACCCAGCAGGAATTAGCCGACCTCATCGGCATGCGACGCGAGACAATTCTGCACTTGGAAAATAATCGTTACAACCCTTCGCTGGAAATGGCTCTTAAAATTGCTCAAGTTTTTAATCTGAAAGTAGAAGACCTCTTTGAACTCAGACAGAAAGAGGAAGCATAATTCTTTTCGAGACCTATTATTAAGTTCATTGACTAATTAGGAATTGAAGCCAAAAGAAAAAATCCTTTGAAAATGTGCTCTTTTAAAATATAGTAATTCTTTCGAATTAACGTTTGCTAATTGTGATGCTTTACGAGCTTTCTTAAGATCTGGTTTCCTAAATACTTCGAGTACACTTATGGCATTGATACCCCTAAACAAGCGACTTTCAGGTTGGCTTCCTCTTAAACTGTCTTGTCACTAACATTTGAAATCCACTTCCTTTTAGGGTACAATGGTAGAAATGAATTTTTGAGAGGAATAGAATGAAAAAACTAGCAACCCTTCTTTTACTATCCACTGTAGCTCTAGCTGGATGTAACAACATCCAACGTAGTTTGCGTGGTGATGACTATGTAGATTCTAGCTTGGCTGCTGAAGAAAGTTCCAAAGCAGCTGCCCAATCTGCCAAGGAGTTAAACGATGCTTTAACAAACGAAAACGCCAATTTCCCACAACTATCTAAAGAAGTTGCTGAAGACGAGGCTGAAGTGATTCTCCACACAAGTCAAGGAGATATCCGTATCAAACTCTTCCCTAAACTCGCTCCTCTAGCGGTTGAAAACTTCCTCACTCATGCCAAAGAAGGATACTATAACGGCATTACCTTCCACCGTGTCATCGATGGCTTCATGGTTCAAACTGGAGATCCAAAAGGGGACGGTACAGGTGGTCAGTCCATCTGGCATGACAAGGATAAGACTAAAGATAAGGGAACTGGTTTCAAAAACGAGATTACTCCTTATCTCTATAACATCCGTGGTGCTCTTTCTATGGCTAATACTGGTCAACCAAACACCAACGGTAGCCAATTTTTCATCAACCAAAACTCTACAGATACCTCTGCTAAACTCCCTACAAGCAAGTATCCAAAGAAAATCATCGAAGCCTATAAAGAAGGTGGAAACCCTAGTCTAGATGGCAAACACCCAGTCTTTGGTCAAGTGATTGACGGTATGGATGTTGTAGATAAGATTGCTAAAGCCGAAAAAGATGAAAAAGACAAGCCAACTACTGCTATCACAATCGACAGCATCGAAGTGGTGAAAGACTACAATTTTAAATCTTAAAAACCAAAAAATACAGTATCCACATTCGGTACTGTATTTCTTTTATCCTCATTCTTAAGTTAAATTATTAAAATCCCAGATTTGGTCCATCCAGCCTTCATAGAAGTCTGGTTCGTGGCAGACCATAAGAATGGATCCCTTGTATTCTTTAAGAGCACGTTTGAGTTCATCCTTGGCATCCACATCCAAATGGTTAGTCGGCTCGTCCAGCACTAAAACGTTGTTTTCACGATTCATCAAGAGACAGAAACGCACCTTGGCTTGTTCCCCACCTGACAAGACCTGAATTTGACTTTCAATATGCTTGGTTGTCAAACCACAACGGGCAAGGGCTGCACGGACTTCTGCTTGGTTGAGGGCTGGAAAGGCATTCCAGACAGCTTCAAGAGGAGTTTGGCGATTACCTCCTTCTACTTCCTGTTCAAAGTAGCCAAGTTCTAGGTAGTCTCCACGTTCAACCTCCCCAGCGATTGGCGGAATAATGCCCAAGAGAGACTTCAAGAGAGTTGTTTTCCCGATGCCATTTGCCCCGATAATGGCAACCTTTTGATTGCGTTCAAAGGTTAGGTTTAAGGGCTTAGTAAGAGGACGGTCGTAACCAATCTGCAAGTCCTTGGCTTGGAAGATAAAGCGCCCTGGTGTACGAGCCGGTTTGAAATCAAAGGATGGCTTTGGTTTCTCACTTTGCAACTCGATAATATCCATCTTATCCAATTTCTTTTGACGAGACATGGCCATGTTTCGTGTTGCAACACGCGCTTTATTACGTGCGACAAAGTCTTTGAGATCTGCAATCTCTTTCTGCTGACGTTCGTAGGCTGCCTCTAGCTGAGATTTCTTCATCGCATAGACTTCTTGGAACTGGTAGTAGTCACCAGAGTAACGCGTCAACTGTTGATTTTCCACATGATAGACAATATTAATCACATCGTTCAGGAATGGAATATCGTGTGAAATAAGAACAAAGGCATTCTCATAGTTTTGGAGATAGCGCTTGAGCCAGTCAATATGCTCAG
>CAURTW010000160.1:0-2595 GCA_963527705.1 uncultured Streptococcus sp. | reverse complement strand
TTCCAATGTTGGGAGTCTGCTTGGGAATGCAGTTGACTTGTATCGAGTTTGCTCGTAACGTTTTAGGTCTTGAAGGTGCCAATTCTGCAGAGCTTGATCCTGATACAAAATATCCTATCATTGATATCATGCGTGACCAAGTTGATGTTGAGGATATCGGTGGCACCCTTCGTTTGGGACTTTATCCATCTAAGTTGAAACGTGGTTCTAAGGCAGCGGCTGCTTATCACAATCAAGAAGTGGTGCAACGCCGTCACCGTCACCGTTATGAGTTTAACAACGCCTTTCGTGAGCAGTTTGAGGAAGCAGGCTTTGTCTTCTCAGGAGTTTCTCCAGACAATCGTTTGGTCGAAATCGTGGAAATTCCTGAAAACAAATTCTTTGTAGCGTGTCAGTATCACCCTGAACTGTCAAGTCGTCCAAACCGCCCAGAAGAACTTTACACTGCCTTTGTCACTGCAGCAGTTGAGAACAGTAATTAGCAAGCAAAAAACCTTTGAGAACAATCTCAGAGGTTTTTTACTTGTATATTTAGGATATGAGTTGCAAAATAAAAACATAGTGATATAATTAACATAATAACGACTAAGGAGGAACTACAATGAAAAAAATCACACTATTTGGTTTGTCTCTAGCAGGTTTAGCTTTGCTAGTTTCACCTCATTCAGGGCAGGCATTTGAGCTTAAAGAAGAATGGGTTGTTAAGTGTGGAGTACAGTATCAAGATGGCAAGATTCTTCGGTTTAACAATGGCCATGAAGTGGATATCAAAGTCTTGGATTTGCCAAAAACCGAGAAAATCGAGTGGACGGTTAGTCTCAATGGTCAAGATCAGACAGTCAATTTCCTAGGTCAAGAAAAGGACAAGTCTATGATTGGCGTAGAAGGGCGTTATCTGAATTTCTATGTTCCATATGGCTATAGAGGAGATATCAAGGTAGAAGCCAAGAGCGGAAACGAAGTGAAGACTTGGTCAACGAAAGTGGTTGACGATGTACATCATGAAGGTGGAAAGAGAGGCTACTACCGTATTGAAGAATCAAATAATCAATACACTTACCTCGATGCTAAATGGGATTATCAAACCAAGACTTACACTGCTACTTTACCAGAGACTGTCAATGGTCAAAAAGTCTTTGCTTGGGCAGATTATGATAATGGTGAATTGAAGCTTGAAAAACTAAAAACTATCAGTCATAAATATGATGATGGAGGAGCTTTCAGAGAACTTTATCCGATTGTAAAAGCAGAAAGTTGGCTAAAATCAAACCAAAACTGGTACTATCAACAACAAGGTCACTTAGTGCAAAATGATTGGGTTAAGGACAAGGGAACTTGGTACTTTATGAATGATAAAGGGGTCATGTTCAATCAAACTTGGCTCTATCAAGGTAGCAACTGGTATGCCTTTAAGTCATCAGGGGCCATGATTGCTAGTGACTGGCTATACGACCAAGGCAAGTGGTACTATTTATCAGCTTCAGGAGCTATGAAAGCAAGCGCTTGGGTTTATGACAAGGGAGACTGGTATTATGTAAGTTCTTCTGGTGCCATGATTGCGAATGATTGGGTCAAAGACAATGGTAAGTGGTATTATCTGGCTTCATCAGGTAAGATGCTTCGCAATACCTACACACCTGATGGTTACTACGTTGGCAACTCAGGTGCCTGGCAATAAGAATAATACTCTTCGAAAATTTCTTCAAACCACGTCAGCTTCATACACAACCTCAAAACAGTGTTTTGAGCTGACTTCGTCAGTTCTATCTAGAACCTCAAAGCAGTGCTTTGAGCAACCTGCGGCTAGCTTCCTAGTTTGCTCTAGTATAAGAAGTCCTTTTTCTTTAAGAAAGGGGCTTTTTACTTGCTTTTCTGTTGCTTCCTCATTTGTCCTAAAGCCTTTTTTGTGTTAAAATGAATGGTATGAAAGCTAAAAAAATGTGGATGGCAGGTCTGGCTCTGCTTGGTATTGGGAGCCTTGCCCTTGCTACGAAAAAAGTTGCAGATGACCATAAGCTCAGGAAGACTCAGGAAGAGTTGACAGCGATTGTGCGAGACCACTTTTCAGACATGGGGGAAATTGCGACCCTCTATGTTCAAGTCTATGAAAGTAGTCTAGAGAGCTTGGTTGGTGGCGTCATTTTTGAGGATGGCCGTCATTATACCTTTGTCTATGAAAATGAAGACCTAGTCTATGAGGAGGAAGTCTTATGATACAACCAGCAAGTTTAGAAGAATTAGCATCTTTAGTAGAAAAAGATGGCAAGAAGGTCTTTCTTTTTGTAGCAGACTGGTGTGGCGATTGTCGTTATATCTATCCTGCCTTACCAGAAATTGAGGAGACCAATCCAGAGTTCACCTTTATTCGAGTGGATCGAGATCAGTATATGGATCTAGCCAAACTCTGGGATGTTTATGGAATCCCCAGCCTTGTTGTTCTAGAAAAGGACAAGGAAATCGGCCGTTTTGTCAATCGCGACCGTAAAAGTAAGCAACAAATTAACGACTTTTTAGCAGGACTGAAATAGGAGAAAATAGAAACAATGATTTTTACATATAACAAAGAACATGTCGGTGATGTCCTTATGGTCATCG
>CAURTW010000159.1:0-2598 GCA_963527705.1 uncultured Streptococcus sp. | reverse complement strand
CACCTCCATATTTGTAAGACTATTATAAAATCCAAATATGAAATGTTTATGAAATACAAAAAAAGAGCAAAAATTTTTTGCTCTACTTTAATTAGATAAAAAAAGAGCTAGCCTAAGCTAACTCTTATCCTATGCGGAGAGAGGGACTTGAACCCTCACGACCTAAAGCGGTCACAGGATCCTTAGTCCTGCGCGTCTGCCAATTCCGCCATCCCCGCGTCGATTACTTTACTAGTATATCAACTTTTAGGATGCTTGTCAACACTTTTTTCAATTTTTTTCATTTCATCAAATAAATTACTCTGAAATTTCATTTAGCTTTTCATCTACTAACTTAGCTCCGAGTGTATTTTTGAAATGACCTAGGGCAAATTGATGGTTTTCAGGCCAGATGGAAGCAACAGCTGGTTTAACAATCTCGATATCATATCCTAGATTATAGGCATCTATAGCTGTATGCAGGACACAGATATCCGTCAAAACTCCTGTTAAAATAACGGTAGAAATTCGACGCTCTCTCAAACGGATATCCAGGTCAGTCCCTGAAAAAGCTGAGTAATGGCGTTTATCCATCCAAAAGACACGACTGTCTGAACCATGCTCTTGATAAAAGGTCCCCAAATCTCCGTATAAATTGCGTCCACTAGTCCCAATCAAATTGTGAGGAGGAAATAGCTTGCTTTCTGGATGGAAACAATCGTTTTCTTCATGAGCATCAATAGTAAAGAAGATGTAATCTCCGCGTTCAAAAGCTAATCGAGTTACCTTGCTAATGGCTTCCGAAATCGCCTGAGCTGGAGCACCTGCTGTCAGCTTCCCACTATCAGCAACAAAATCTTCTGTATAATCAATCGAAATCAAAGCTTTAGCCATTAGTAATCTCTTTTCTTCACTTCTTCAAAAATATCTGAAATCAAGACCTTAAGGTAGGTTCCCTTCATTCCAAGTGAGCGACTTTCAATAATCCCTGCCGACTCAAGTTTACGAAGGGCATTGACAATCACAGAACGGGTGATTCCGATACGGTCTGCAATCACAGACGCAGTCAACTGCCCTTCATTTCCATTTAACTCCCCTAAAATGGCTGAAACAGCACGAAGTTCGGAGTAAGAAAGGGTATTAACCGCCATGGTAACAGCAGTACGGCGACGGATATTTTTCTCATCTTCTTCACGCTGGAAGTTAAGGAGTTGAATCCCAACAACGGTACTCGCAATCTCAACAAGAATCAAGTCCTCGTCTTCGAATTTTTTATCATTGCGCCAAATAATCAAAGAACCAAGGCGAATCCCTGATACATGGATTGGTGCAATGGTCGTCAAACCATCTGGAAAGTCGGCACGACTTTCCACAGGAAAAATACTTAAATCATGATCAACTGTCAGATTGGCTTCTGTATCGTAAATCATGTTCGCACCTTGAATGTAGTCATCCGGGAAAATTTTAGTTTGGAAGAATTGCTCGACACGATCTGTATTGGTTTTGTAACGCATAAAATAGCCAAGGAGACGTCCCTTGCTATTAACGATACAGGCGTTACAGTCAATAATATCTGCCAATTGACGGGTAATCGCATTGTAGGGGAGTTCTTCCTGCAACTGCTCCTCTGAGCGCTTCAGGATAGAAGTAATTTTTCTAGTTTTTTCTAATAAATGTGCCATTTTTCACCTCGAATTTAATCGCTATCATTATAACATAAACAGCTTGAATTTTCAATTATTATCTGAAAATTGCTTATTTAATTGCAATTTGAAAAAACAAGAATATTTTTAATTAAATTGCTTCTTTTCTATTGACAAGCCCCTTATTTTTGTGTATTATAATATTACAAGAAGATAATATATTTATTTTATTTATCTTTCTTTTTCCATTCGGTCTCCTTATATAAAAAAGCGATTCATTTTGAACCGCTTTTTCTTATTTATCGCCCTTGTTACGAATCACAAAGCCTGTTTTCTTTTCGCTTGAAGTATTGCGTGGTTTTTTATTATCCTTACGGTAACGTTTTTCCTTATCAAAACGATCGTTGCCACGACTTCCTTTTTTGAAATCATCACGGCGACCACCACGACGGTTGTCTCCTCGGCGATTATCACGACGGTCATCTCCACGACGACCTCCCTTAGCGTTACCACCGAAGCCATTACCTGATGGTTTAAATGGCAGTGGTTTTTCACGTGCAATCTCCACTTCAGGAAGACTATCTGGGTCTTGAACAGTCAGACTCAAGATATACATTGCCAATTCTTCTGGAGTAAATTCGGCAGCTAGCTTACGAGCATCCTTACCAAATTTCTCAAAGTTGCCACGGATAGTTTCATCTGCAAAATCACGTTCGATTTTCTTGAGAGCTACCTGTTTTTTTGCTTGGAAGGCTTCTTCTGCACTTGCAGGTTTGAGACCTTTCATACGCTTCTTGGTCAAGTTTTCAATAATTTGAAGGTAGCCCATTTCGTTTGGAGCAACAAAGGTAATCGATTGACCTGACTTACCAGCCCGACCTGTACGACCGATACGGTGAACATAACTTTCAGGATCTTGTGGAATATCGTAGTTATAGACATGGGTCACACCTGAAATATCCAAACCACGCGCTGC
>CAURTW010000158.1:0-2644 GCA_963527705.1 uncultured Streptococcus sp. | reverse complement strand
TTTGCCTCTTTTGATACACTTAAACTATGAATACAAATCTCAAACCCAAACTTCAACGTTTTGCTTCTGCTACTGCCTTTGCCTGTCCCATCTGTCAAGAAAAGCTAACTCTAGTAGCTAGCAGTCTCAAGTGTAGCAATCACCATTCTTTTGATCTGTCAAAATTCGGCTATGTCAATCTGGCGCCCCAAATCAAGCAATCCGCTAATTACGACAAGGAAAATTTTCAAAACCGCCAAGAAATCCTAGAATCTGGATTTTATCAAGCTATTCTAGAGGTCGTCTCTGATTTACTTTCAAACTCAAAAAATGCCAAAACAATTTTAGATATCGGTTGTGGCGAAGGATTCTATTCTCGCAAACTCCAAGAAAGTCATCCTGACAAAACCTTCTATGCCTTTGATATTTCCAAAGATTCCGTCCAAATCGCTGCCAAGAGTGAACCCAACTGGGCAGTCAATTGGTTCGTTGGGGACCTTTCTCGCCTTCCTCTGCAAGATGCCAGTATGGATATCTTACTTGATCTCTTTTCCCCTGCCAATTACGGAGAATTTCGTCGCGTTTTATCCAAAGACGGTATCTTGATAAAGGTTATTCCAACTAAAAATCACCTCAAGGAAATCCGTCAGAAGGTACAAGACCAGCTGACAAACAAGGACTATTCCAACCAAGATATCAAAAATCATTTCCAAAACAACTTCACTATCTTATCCAGTAAAACTGCCTCACTAACCAAGCCTATCACAGCAGAGCAACTCCAAGCCCTACTCAGCATGACGCCCCTACTCTTTCACATCGACCAGACTAAGATTGACTGGAGCCAACTGACAGAGATTACCATCGAAGCAGAGATACTTGTTGGGAAAACATTCTAAACTAGACTTCCCAAAAGCAGACAACTTATAAAAAATCTTTAATATTACAAAAATGCATAAGAACAGGTGCTCAAAAACCTTAATCTTATGCGTTTTGTTATGCAAAAATCGCTGGAGTTTCTATACACATTAAGTGGAAATCTTTGAAATCAGTTCTTTTAATAACCATTGAATACCATATATTACATTTACCCCAAATATGATATAGGCCATATAAATCAAGTATTTCGATTTCTCCCGCCTCAAAGAATAGATCTTGTACAAAATAGATAAATTTAAAATAATAAATAACAGAGACAAAATCTTCCCTCCAAAATTAATCCTAAAGGTACACAGCTAAGCATAGCCCTAAACTTTATTTTCGATTCGAAATAATAAATTTATCAATAAATAGCAATTGATATAAGGCGAGTACAGATCCCCAGAAACTACCTCGAAGAGAGATTTCTTGATGATTGAGAGGAAACAAATCATGGTTACCAATATAGAGGCAGGTCAAAATGATAAATAAAATCCAAAATAAATCAGTCCATCTATATTTTGAAAAATATTTTTTCCACATAAAAACACCTTCTTTCCTATAATTATATTATAACACTTTATGTAAGCGAATACAAAAAATATGAGGTAAGCAACTACGAAGAAACATAAGGCTGAAATAAAGTGTTATGCGTTCAATGTGTCTATGATTTCTCTCTTTTTAAGACAAGATTGGCTCAAATCCATAGCATTCAAAAAAGCGAATTTCAATCGAAATTCGCTTTATAGGAAAGTGTATTAGTCTAAATCTTGTATCTTATACTCAATGAAAATCAAAGAGCAAACTAGGAAGCTAGCCGCAGGCTGTACTTGAGTACGGCAAGGCAACGCTGACGTGGTTTGAAGAGATTTTCGAAGAGTATTAATTCAAGTGCCAGATATCTTCGTTATACTGAGCGATTGTACGGTCAGATGAGAAGAATCCTGCTTTAGAAATGTTAACGATAACTTTATCCAACCATGCGTCACGGTCTTCGTAGTCAGCCAACATTTGCTCTTTGACTTTGATGTAGTCTTCCAAGTCAAGAAGAGTCATGAACCAGTCTTTGTTGATCAATTCCTTGTAAAGACGTTCCAAGCGCTCTTTGTTTCCAGCTGCAAGAACTGCATCGCTAACGATGAAGTCAACCAATGGTTTGATAGCTTTACGAGCGTAGAATTCGCTTGATTTGTAAGCTGCTTTTGCGTAAAGGTCGATAACAGTTTCTGAATCTTCACCAAAGATATAGATGTTTTCGTCGCCAACCAACTCAGCGATTTCCACGTTAGCACCGTCCATAGTACCAAGAGTCAAAGCACCGTTCAACATGAATTTCATGTTACCAGTACCTGAAGCTTCTTTAGAAGCAAGTGAGATTTGTTCTGAGATATCACATGCTGGGATAAGGAAGCTTGCTGCAGTAACGTTGTAGTTTTCAACCATAACTACTTGCAGGTGTGGAGCTACTGCTGGATCGTTAGCAATAACTTCTGACATGCAAAGGATCAAGTGGATGATGTCTTGAGCAATTGTGTAGGCTGGAGCTGCTTTACCACCAAAGAAGATTGTGATTGGGCGAGCAGGGATGTTCCCAGCTTTGATGTCAAGATATTTGTGGATTACGTACAAAGCGTTCATTTGTTGGCGTTTGTACTCGTGAAGACGTTTGATTTGGATATCAAAGATAGAGTTTGGATTGATTTCCACACCTTGGTGTTCTTTCAAGTGACGAGCCAATTTACGTTTGTTG
>CAURTW010000157.1:0-2648 GCA_963527705.1 uncultured Streptococcus sp. | reverse complement strand
TCACCCTTCTACTTTATCGCGCTCCTTGCCTGCCTCACGGGACAGGTTTAAAGGAATATTTAGTTATCAATTACTATAGCACAAAGCATGCTTAAAATCAAGTAAAAACTTTCGATGTTCCATCTTACAAATTGCTAAAATCATATAATTGTGGGTACTGGTCACACTCCGGATTTTTAGGATGACAAATGGCTCTTCCAAAATAAATCATGGCCTGATGGGCTGCCAACCACCGCTCCGGTGGCAAGATATCCATAACCCGCTTTTCCACCTCAAGCGGTGTCGCTGATTTTTTGACGATATCGTGGTGTTTGCAAATACGCTCCACATGAGTATCAACTGCAAAGGCTGGAATCCCAAATCCTACACTCATGACAACATTGGCTGTCTTGCGACCAACACCTGCTAAACTTTCTAATTCTTCACGTGTCTGAGGAACTTGGCCATCAAAATCATCTAGTAACTGTTGGGCACATTTTTTAAGGAATTTAGCCTTATTCCGATACAGTCCCAGGCGAGAAATGTGTGAAGCAATCTCACCCTCTGTCGCAACAGACATGGCTTGTGGCGTTGGAAAGGCAGCAAAGAGACCTGGCGTGGCCTTATTTACCGCTGCATCCGTTGTCTGGGCTGACAACATGACCGCAACCAAGAGTTCAAAATGATTGGTAAAATCAAGACTGGGCTTGGCATCTGGAAACAGAGCAATGATTTCTTCTAGCACTTTTCGTGCTCGTTTTTTTGACAAAACCATTATTCGTCTCCATCAAATAGTCCTTGTAAGCCAGCAAAAGGACTGTTTTCTTCTTTCTTGACTGCTTGTTGAGCTTGGTATTCTTCCTCTGTCATGATTTGCCAGTCATTTCCTGACACAAATCCTTGACCAGCCTCTTCTTCAGCTGTCAAGACCTTAATAGGGATATTGAGCAGGATATTGTCTGACACGCTCTCAGCAAGGTCTAGCTCTCCATTTTCGATAGGCAAGACCAAGTCGTCATCTAGAACCTCTTGATCTAGCTGGTTGGTTGCTCCTTCCATGAAAACTTCCGTTACTGGATAAGATTCAACTAACCCAACCGGCTCCATACTGCGACTTGAAGCAAGAACAATGGTATAAGATAGTTGATAGTCTAAGAAATACATACGGTCTTCGTATTGTACTTTCCCAACTGCAAGGATATCTTTCACATCTAAAATTTCTTGATTACGTGCACGCAGGTCTGCGGCTAGATCTAACGTTTGTTCAAAATGCAAGCCTTCAGACTGCTTACGAATTTCTTGAATATTTAATTTCATACTTCCTCCATAAAGATTTACTCTCTTGATTATACCATGAAAAGCCTACAAATCAGCCCACCAAACTTTGTAATTAAATTTCGATTTTTTAACATATTTACTATGACATTTTTGTTTTTTAGTGCTATACTATAGGCAATAATACATCAGAGCAAGGAGGATTCTCACATGGAAGACAAAGAACTCATTACTAATGCAACCCAACTCCTATCCGAGTTAAATAAAAGTTTCCAAAGCTGCAAACAGGGTACGGCAGATGATATTCGACTGCAAGAATTGCTTAACACTACTCTGCTAGAACTCAAAAAAGCGGAAAAGTTGAACAACAGTATCTTAATAGACCTTGAGAAATTTTACCAACGTACCAGTCTTCTGATAGGTCTCGGTAGCCTAAAACTAAACGATCAAGCACGTACCGCTTGGCGCAACTATGACAAGTTCCATTACGAGCATGTCAAACACGTACTAACTCTTTATGGACCTGTTTTCGGATTTTAGAGATTAAAATTGTCAGTTTTCTGTTGACAAAATATCCTGAAAGGTATAGGATAGAGGTACTAATACTCGGAGGTAAGGGAGACATGAACAACTAAGTCTATCAAATAAAGAAACTTTATTTAGTAGATCTTGTTTTTGTCTCTTTTTGTATACTCTTTTATGCTCTTTTTCTGGCATTTTATACTCAATGAAAATCAAAGAGCAAACTAGAAAGCTAACCATCTGCTCCTCTTGAGTTGGATTAGGCAATCCTAAGCTAGTTTGACGAGCTTTTCAACGGGGATAATAGAGTTTTCAATAGTGACTTTTGGCTCTACTAGGTAAAGTAGAGCTTTTTGTTATGCACTATTGACATTCTAGAAAGGGCAACAATATGATAAACATCAATCATCTAACCATCACACAAAACAAAGATTTACGAGACCTTGTATCTGACCTAAACATGACCATCCACGATGGGGAAAAGGTAGCTATTATTGGTGAAGAAGGAAATGGCAAATCAACCTTACTTAAAATTTTTATGGGGGAAGCTTTGCCTGATTTCACTATCAGGGGAGACATTCAATCTGATTATCAATCAATAGCCTACATTCCTCAAAAACTCCCCGAAGAGCTGAAAAAGAAAAGTCTACATGACTACTTCTTTTTAGATTTTATTGATTTAGACTACAGTATTCTTTATCGTTTAGCTGAGGAATTGCATTTCGATAGCAATCGTTTCGCAAGCGAGCAAGAAATTGGCAGTCTATCAGGGGGCGAAGCTTTGAAAATTCAGCTCATCCATGAGTTAGGCAAACCCTTTGAGATTCTATTTTTAGATGAACCTTCAAATGACCTAGACCTTGAGACGGTTG
>CAURTW010000156.1:0-2688 GCA_963527705.1 uncultured Streptococcus sp. | reverse complement strand
GTGCAAACAGATGTGAAAGGAGACCTTCGTTAATGATTAAGATTTCGAATTTAAGTAAATCCTTTTCAGGACAGACTGTCTTGGATCATCTGGACTTGGATATCCAAAAAGGAGAAGTCGTAGCCTTGATTGGTTCTTCAGGAGCTGGAAAATCAACTTTTCTTCGTAGTCTCAATTATCTTGAAACACCTGACAGTGGCTCTATTCAGATTGATGATTTTTCAGTTGATTTTTCTAAAATCACTCAAGAAGAAATCCTTGCCCTACGCCGTAAGCTGTCTATGGTTTTCCAACAGTTTAATTTGTTTGAACGCCGAACAGCACTTGATAATGTGAAAGAAGGCTTGGTTGTTGTCAAGAAATTATCTGACCAAGAAGCAACCAAGATTGCCAAGGAAGAGTTGGCTAAGGTTGGGCTTTCTGACCGTGAAAACCATTACCCTCGCCATTTATCAGGTGGACAGAAGCAACGGGTTGCTCTAGCGCGTGCGCTTGCTATGAAACCAGATGTCTTGCTCTTAGATGAACCAACTTCAGCCCTTGACCCAGAATTGGTCGGTGAAGTAGAAAAGTCTATTGCAGATGCTGCTAAGTCAGGTCAAACCATGATTTTGGTCAGTCATGACATGTCCTTTGTAGCTCAAGTGGCTGATAAGATTCTCTTCTTAGATAAGGGGAAAATCATCGAGTCTGGTACACCGGATGAGATTATCCACCATCCTAAAGAAGAGCGGACAAAAGAATTCTTCGCTAGTTACAAACGGACTTATATTTGATATAATAGATAAAGAAAAACTCAGTTAGCTGGACTAGCTGAGTTTGCTCTTTAAAAAAAGATAGAAATGAGAGAAATCATGCTACTGCAACTATTTTCTTTATATTTCGAGAGTTTGATCTTGACTACCATCCTCGTCCTGATTTTTTTAGGGATTTGGATTGGACTGAGAGCCATGTCGGGAGTTGATAAGACAGCCAAGGCTCGCCAAGCCCATCTCTATGATATGATTATGATTGGGGTCTTGGTTGTTCCAGTATTATCCTTTGCGGTTATGAGTTTAATTCTTGTTTTCAAGGCATAATCCTTGCGTGATTGACAAGAAAGAGTTAGAATAAAGATAGTTACAACAAGAAAGAAGGAATCTATATGTACGATACTATTATTATCGGTGCTGGACCTGCAGGTATGACTGCAGCCTTGTATGCTGCTCGAAGCAATCTAAAAGTAGCCTTGATTGAAGGTGGTCTGCCAGGTGGTCAGATGAATAATACATCTGATATTGAAAATTACCCAGGATACGCTAATATTAGTGGGCCAGAATTGGCAGAAAAGATGTTTGAACCGCTTGAAAATCTTGGTGTTGAGCACATTTATGGCTATGTTAAAAATGTAGAAGACCATGGTGATTTTAAGAAAGTGATGACTGATGACCAAACATATGAAACACGTACAGTTATCGTAGCGACTGGTTCTAAACACCGTCCTTTGGGAGTGCCTGGAGAAGAAGAACTGAACAGTCGTGGTGTTTCTTACTGTGCTGTGTGTGATGGTGCTTTCTTCCGTGACCAAGATTTGTTGGTAGTCGGTGGTGGAGATTCGGCTGTTGAAGAAGCCCTCTTCTTGACTCGTTTTGCTAAGACTGTTACCATTGTTCACCGTCGTGATCAACTTCGTGCTCAAAAGGTTTTACAAGACCGCGCCTTTGCGAATGAGAAAATCAGCTTTATCTGGGATTCTGTAGTGAAGGAAATCAAGGGTGAAAACAGAGTAGAATCTGTCGTTTTTGAAAATGTGAAAACAGGTCAAGTGACAGAACAAGCCTTCGGTGGTGTCTTTATCTATGTTGGATTGGATCCTCTTAGCGATTTTGTTAAAGAATTGAATATCCAAGATCAGGCTGGCTGGATTGTGACAGATAACCACATGAAAACTGCAGTTGACGGTATCTTTGCAGTTGGAGATGTTCGCCAGAAAGACCTTCGCCAAGTGACAACAGCAGTTGGAGATGGAGCTATCGCTGGTCAAGAAGCCTATAAATTTATCACAGAACATAGTTAATCATAAAAAAGTTTCCAATCAGATGACTGGAAACTTTTTTTATAGTCTATTTCGAAAAACTTCGTACATGAGAATGGCTGCAGCAACACTGGCATTGAGACTTTGAACATGCCCATTCATGGGAATAGTAATCATCTCATCGACCTGTTTTTTGATGTTGCTCGAGATGCCTTTTCCTTCATTTCCGATGATGAGGGCGATTTTCCCTTTTGTATTCCACTTGTGGCAAGGAGTACCGTTCATATCCGTTCCAAAGGTCCAGAAGCCTTCATCTTTGAGTTTGTCCAGAGTTTGGCTCAGATTGGTCACGCGGGCAATTGGGACGTGTTCAATAGCACCTGTGGCCGTTTTAGCAACGACAGGAGTAACTCCGACAGCACGGTGCTTGGGAATGATGACACCTGAAACATTGGTTGCATCGGCTGTTCTTAAGATGGAGCCTAGGTTATGAGGGTCGGTTAACCCGTCCAGAATTAATAGAAGTGGATTTTCTTCTTGGCGTGTTTGGGCAAGGATGTGATCCAACTCGCTATAGGCAAATTCAGACACTCGTAGTACAAAACCTTGGTGGACAGCACCTTCAGTCATCTCAGAGAGGGATTTTTTTGAAGTCCAAGAAATGGATACCTTCT
>CAURTW010000155.1:0-2691 GCA_963527705.1 uncultured Streptococcus sp. | reverse complement strand
AGACTATCGCAACCATGCAAAAAAGCAACGGCAAATCCGTTGCTTTTTTTGGAGACAAGAGACTATTGTCCCAGACTCTTTTTGCTTACTAAAAATTAAAGAATTCCATGGCCTGTTTGAACAGTAAATCCGTATACTCTGGGTCTTCTTGGGCAATGGTGACCTGATCTTGAAT
The DNA here is from genome assembly GCA_963527705.1 of uncultured Streptococcus sp. Lineage (GTDB taxonomy): Bacteria > Bacillota > Bacilli > Lactobacillales > Streptococcaceae > Streptococcus. The sequence continues at coordinate 2,516 of CAURTW010000155.1, read as the reverse complement.
CATTTCCAAGTCATCCGTTATCATACCGTCTGCACCCAAATGAACAGATTTATCAAAGGACTCTGAACTATTGATGGTCCACACGTACAATTTCTGATCGGTATTCCAAAGCTTGTTGACAAAATTTTCATCCAAAGTTGAATACTCCATAGTATAACCTGTAGCCTTGGTTCTTGGAAAAATACTATTATAAGGCAGAATGAAATAGACTGGAATTTGAGAATCGTAAGCTAGCACCTGGTCAATAACATGGTAGTCCAAGGATTGCATTTGGTGACCATTCTGCTCAAGAACCGTTCCATATTTTTCCAAAAAGCGTTTCATCATATCTGAGCTATCTTTTCGACTGGTTTTAATCTCAATAAGAAGTTTTTGATGTAATTCATTGGCTTTATTGAGATAATCATCAAAACTAGACACCTTGCTATGATAACCATTTTCTGAAATATCGAGTTTGGTCAATTCCTCCAAGGTTAAATCCTGAGGTTTGGCATTAACTCCTGTCAAATTCTTGATATTGGCATCATGCATCATGACAAACTGGCCATCTTTTGTTTCCTGAACATCCGTCTCAACGAAGTCTGGAGATAACTGAGCGGTTTTTTCTAGTGATTGGACGGTATTTTGCACACCATTCTTATTAGATACTCCCCTGTGAGAGATAATCAAAGGTTTATTAGCAACTGGAGCTTCTAAATAAACATAACCCTCAAGAGCGAAAAAGATAGCAGCACATCCCATCACTCCCCATCTCATCCAGTGGTCTTTCTTTCTCCTTGGTGTGATTTCTAATTCTTCTCCTGTTAAGAAGGAAACAAACTTAATGAGAAAGTAAGTCAAGGACATATAGTGGAAATTCTTGATTAAAACAAAGTTGATAATTCCCAGCACAAGAGATTCCTTATGGGTCAAACCATCCATCAGTGCCTGACTTGCCAAGATTGGAATCAATAAAAGAATGAAAAATAGGTAGGTTTTGACGACAATCCAAAGCAAGTTCCAAGTATAAAACCAGGAGTGCTTTTTTGTCTTCTCTAGACTGTATCTGACTGCTTCTTTGACTGTTTTTTTCTCAAATAAAAGCTGAGGTAGAGCAAACATGAAACGCACTGAAATGTAAAATAGAAGTAAAGCCAGAATAGTAACCACTATACCTACTAGCCAATACTTGTCTTCCACATAATCAACGATAAAGTCTGGAATGACAATTTTATTGAGGTAGTAAATCTTTAAAATCTTTCGAATCAATGGAAAGAGCATCATGACATAAAAGAAGATAAAGGCTATCTTGGAAAGCGTCACTTGCTTCATAAACAAGAAACTTTGGCGAAAGACCTTACGACTGTACTCCAGCAAAGTTCTCTTTTCATGATAGAGTAGGTGCCGGGCTCCGATAAAGAGAAGTCCTATCTGGTAATAGGCGATCAGTAAATTAACGATTACCAGAATAAATAAAGCAAGACTAACAAAGGGAGAACCCTTTATAATGGCAAAAATATTGTTGTAAGATAGAAAGAGATAACCTGTCTGACGGAGCAAAAGTCCAGCAATCCAAGAATTTGACGGTAACCAGACAAACTCAATCATCATAAAAGTCAAGAAAAAGAGAAAGAGTATTTTATCTAGATTAAAGTATATCTGCTTAAAACCTAGATTTTTAGGTTTTTCAGGTTTCATAGGCACTCCTAATCAAATAATTGAGACAAGTCTAAGCCTCCAAAAGGATTGTTCGATAGGCTACTTTCTGCCCCTAACAATTCTCTAGCTTGATCCGACTCTAGAAAGGACTCGTAAACACGCGCTGTCATACGAGCATCCTCTAAGCTATTATGAGACTGACCTTGAAATCCAAGAAATGAGGCAACAGTTTGCAATTTGAGATTGGAAATACCGTGTAAATCCGAACTCCGACGTTCAAAGGCTTCATCATACAAGTCCACCTTATACTGCAGGCTGTAGTCTAAACCATGCTCTGCTAGAATAGGCAAATCACTTTTAGCAGCATTGTAGCCTACCATGGGTAAAGAACCCACAAACTCTTGGAAATCTTTTATAACTTTCTCCACTGGAGGAGCATCTTTTAAGGTCTCAGCTGTAATCCCAGTCAAACCATTGATAAAACTCTTTAGAGGCACACTGGTATGGACATAGGAATCATAGGCATCGATTTCCTGACCATCTCTAAAACGCACTGCCGATACTTGAATCAAGTGTGTTTGCCCTTCATGCTGATTAAATTCTAAATCGAAAGCAATGTAATCTTCTAATCGTTCCATTCTATACCTCTCCTATACTGTTATTTTATACTCTTCGAAAATCTCTTCAAACCATGTCAACGTCGCCTTGCCGTACTCAAGTACAGCCTGCGGCTAGTTTCCTAGTTTGCTCTTTGATTTTCATTGAGTATTACTTGAGCAACTATACTATTTAGATTAGAAATAAAAGAAGCCATCAGGTTAGTATTTAACCTAAACAGCTCCTTGATTATCCTCCAAATAAACGAGCAAAAAAGCCTT
>CAURTW010000154.1:0-2711 GCA_963527705.1 uncultured Streptococcus sp. | reverse complement strand
TGCTCGACCTCTGGGAAAATCTCGCCGAAGCGGTCAACATTTCCCACATAGTCCATGCTGTCTTCAATCGCAACGCCTTGCGCTCCCAGCTCGATCAAGAGATTGGAAACCAATTCCTCCCCCTCACGCTTAACCGTTACTTTTAACTCTTGCCATGTTTCCATAAATTTTTTCCTTATCAATCTATTAATTCTTCTAATTCTTTTAAAGTTCTTCCATCCTGATCTTTCCAATCAGTTCGACCGTTCGTTTGCATACCCAGCAAAAAAGCCGCTGCATAAGAAGGGCTAGAAAAGAGTTGTTTTTCTTTTAACACCCCATCTTGAATGATCCGAGAAGCTATTAAATTCTGACGCATTTCTTTTAAACTTGCTGGAAGGTATGGAGAATCCTTTATTTCTACTTGACTTCCTTCTAAAACAACAAAACCTTCAGTTGTCCGTTCATAAGTTGCTTCTATTACTTTGTTAGATTTCTTAGTTTTACGCTTTAAATAAAGATAAGTTGAATGATTATCAGTCAAATCTTGACTAACTTTCTTTGTCATTGGAATAAAAACACGATAACCTAAAGTTCCAATAATCATTAGCGTATTTTCAACAATTTCATCCAGTTCAGATTCCTTTTCCTCAGTCACATTACCAGGATTTGGATCATTCCCATTTTTCACAATGTAGCGACCAGCTTCTTTAGCAAGTTGAGTAAATTTATTTTCCAAATAGCTAATTTCTGTTGGACCAAAAGAATTATTTTGAGTTGTTAGAATGATGACGTCATTAAAATAATCTGCGTGAGTATCGCGGGTATGCTCTTGAATTCGCAACAATACCCCTTCACCATTTTTCCGAGTTGTCGCCTGACCAATATAGGTCACATCTTTCTGTTTATCTTCATCTCGACCAAATAAGAAATAAATACCACTTTGTTTCATTTCATCACGCGACTTCAAATCTCCCAACTGAATACGAGGTATTTTGTAAATCACTCCCGTCCAATTTGACAAAGTACATTTGATTTTTCCAGTCACTTCACCATCCATGAGAAACATATTGATATTTTTGCTACGCTTCGCCATTTATCGAACTTCCTCCAAATAATCTCTCACTCTATTCTGCAACTGAGGTACAACTTGACTGGAACTAAGAAATTCCTCAACATTCATGAGCTGATAACCCTGTCCTTCATCACCAAAGGTGATATTGTCAAATTGCTCCTGTGTCAACAGACCGACTAGAAATACAGATTGTTTATCCGCAAAAAGCATACTTGGATAAACCTTCGCCCAAAGTAGACAATCCTCAGTCAAATGAATTCCCAGTTCTTCATAAACTTCACGCGCCACACATTCAAAAGGACTTTCATCCCCCTCTCGCCCACCACCGGGCAGTTCCCACATATTGGGCCAGGGAATGCTTGCCTTATCATCGCGTAAGATAGTCAGAAGCTTATCTCCACAAAACAAAGCAATCTTACAGCCTGTGAAATCAGAAATCTCTATTTCCATATTAGACTCCTTCGGTTAATTCCTTTTCCAGCTCAGCTAACCAGTTTTGATAATAGATTTTCTCATCCCGTAACATCCGGCTGCTATTCATTTTATGTCTAGCAATCTTCATAGCCTTGTGAGTTTGAACTACATCTTTCTTTACCTTAAATTGATACCAGGCTTGAATGACCTGCATATCTGCTGTTTTAATAGATAAAAAGGATTTGACCCCTCGAATACTTGCATATTCTTCCGCTTTCTTATTATCTCCTTCCATCAGAGCAACTTGAAGAAGGTATATTTGAGAAATAGTTTTAGACATTGGATTATCTGTTTTCTCTAACACAGACTGAAACTGTTGCTTTGCAAGCTCTATATTATCATCCAATATAAATACCAATCCCTGAAGAGTCTGAACACTTTCTGCAAAACTCCCTCTCGCATCCTCATCAACAGGCATGGTAAAGTCTTTCAAGTCATATTCTTGAGGAGCTAACAAGGTCTGGGCAGAATGCCTCAACACCATGTAGGCGTATTTGGTATTTTCAGGGTGTTGTAGCAATTCCCAGATTTTTGCTCCATCGGTGATACCGACTGGCAAAGCATTGTTTAGGAAGAAAGACAAATTAAGAAAAATCCAAGTACCAGCAAAATACCAGCTTTTTGTCAAAAATCCAAATAATATCGCCAATAATATCAAGCTGAGATGAACCATCAAACCTCCTGAAAGCATCAGAATGATTCTTTGATCACTTTCGTCCTCTTTTAATCCAATATACTGAGCACCAACATTTTTCAGAACGGCTGTTCGACTAAGATGAAACCTGCCTGACTTTTTGGTCAAAAGAAAATGTCCTAATCCAAAAGCCACCAGCCGATAGCCTGTCAAGTAGCCACAAAAAGCATGACCCAGCTCATGAAGAATAAAGATTAAATACATGCTTAGAAGAGCGAAGGTATAACCAAAAGTAAAGGCTAAAAATGCGGAATACCCCAACTCTGCAAATGCGATGGTTCCACAAGCAAAAGCTAGCATAATAAGGACAAAAGCTAGCACATAAACCAAATAAATCCCAATTTTCTTCATAAAATCTCCAACCAACTCCTAGTATCTCGGATAAGGATAAAACTCTCCCTCTTCCAAGCCGACTTTTCCTTCTTCAAAGACTTCTTGGTTCCATTCCATGACGAATTCTTCTGCTTCTGGGTCTTCCAAAAAGTCCAT
>CAURTW010000153.1:0-2720 GCA_963527705.1 uncultured Streptococcus sp. | reverse complement strand
GGTGAAAAAATTTAAGGTTGGGGGGACTCAATCTTATTTTTTCTATTGCAAGAATGTACTGACAAGGAGGAGGTGAGAAGATGGCCATAGCCAAGATTATTGTAGATGTGCCCTTGATGCAGACGGATCAGCCCTATAGTTACAGGATTCCTGAGGAATTTGAGGGAATGTTGGAAGTTGGAATGCGGGTACATGTGCCCTTTGGTAAGGGTAATCGCCTGATTCAAGGGATTGTTCTTGATTTGGATTCTCAATCAGCTGAAGAAGAGATAGAGCAAGATTTAAAAGATATTGTCGAGGTGTTGGATTTTTCTCCTGTTCTCACGAAAGAACAACTCTGGCTGGCTGAGGAGTTACGCAAATCTGTTTTCTCCTACAAGATCTCCATCCTCAAGGCTATGTTACCAGGGTTTCTGAACTCCAGCTATGACAAGATTCTCTATCCTCTGGCTGGTCTGAATCAGGAAGACCGAGAGCGCTTGTTTGGTTCAGAAGATTCGCTAGCCTTTTCTTCGCTAGACCTTGCCAAACAAGCCGAAATGATGCGTTTGACTAGAAAAGGCCTGCTTGGTCTGGAATATCAGGCAATTGATCAAAAGAAGGTCAAGACCCAGTCTTGGTATGAGATTGACCTTGCTCAATTAGAAAGTGTAGAGATTTCTACACGCGCCAAGAAAAAGTTGGAACTGAGAGACTATTTGCTTTCTCATCCTGAGAGTGCTTCCTTGGCTAGTTTGTTAGAGTCCTACTCACGGGAGCAAGTCAACTTCTTTGTGGAACAAGGTGCTGTTACCATAGTCCAAAAGGAAGTGCAACGCTCGGCTGCTTATTTTGAAGGCATTGAAGCAAGTCAGCCTTTGGAGTTGAATCCAGAGCAAAGGCAGGCGCGTGATGCGGTTGTCAGTGCGATTGGCAGTCATCAGCCTCCCTTCCTCCTTCAAGGGATTACAGGAAGTGGGAAGACCGAGGTTTATTTGCAGATTATCCAAGGGGCCTTGGACAAAGGCAAGACAGCTATTTTGCTGGTGCCTGAGATTTCCTTGACTCCTCAGATGACAGAGCGTTTTATCGCTCGTTTTGGGGACAAGGTGGCCATCCTTCACTCAGGCTTATCCAATGGTGAAAAGTATGATGAATGGCGCAAGGTCGAGCGTGGAGACGCTCAAGTTGTTGTTGGCGCCAGATCGGCCATCTTTGCTCCGCTGAAAAATCTAGGTGTTATCATTATCGATGAGGAGCATGAAGCGACTTATAAGCAGGACAGCAATCCCCGTTACCATGCCAGAGAAGTGGCCATTTTACGGGCCCAGTATAATCAAGCGGCTCTGGTGCTTGGGTCTGCAACGCCGAGCTTAGAGAGCCGGGCGCGTGCTGGCAAAGGCGTCTATCAACACTTACGTCTAACCCAACGTGCCAATCCTTTGGCTACAATCCCTGAGGTTCAAGTGATTGACTTTCGAGACTATATCGGACAAAATGAGACGTCAAACTTTACGCCACCTTTGCTAGAAGCGATTCAGGATCGTCTGGCTAAAAAAGAGCAGGTGGTTCTTATGCTCAATCGTCGTGGTTATTCTAGCTTTGTCATGTGTCGGGAATGTGGGACGGTAGATACTTGTCCCAACTGTGATATTTCCCTGACCTTGCACATGGATACCAAGAACATGAACTGCCATTATTGTGGTTTTTCGAAAGACATTCCTCAGATCTGTCCTAACTGTAAGAGTCGCAGTATTCGTTATTATGGGACAGGAACTCAGAAGGCTTATGACGAGCTGGCAGAACTCTTTCCCAAGGCCCGCATTTTGCGGATGGATGTGGATACGACTCGTAAGAAAGGTAGCCACCAAGCTCTGCTTGACCAGTTTGGGCGAGGAGAAGCAGATATTTTACTAGGTACTCAGATGATTGCCAAGGGATTGGATTTTCCCAATGTGACTTTGGTCGGAGTGCTCAATGCGGATACGGCTTTGAATTTGCCTGACTTCCGTTCTTCTGAGAGAACCTTCCAACTTTTGACTCAGGTTGCAGGCCGGGCAGGTCGTGCTGAAAAAGCTGGGCAGGTCTTGATCCAGTCTTACAATCCGCAGCACTATGCTATTCGATTTGCCAAGGATCAGGATTACGAAGGTTTTTATGCCTATGAAATGGGAATCAGACGACAACTTGGCTATCCGCCTTACTATTTCACGATTGGCATTACCCTTTCTCACAAGAAAGAAGAAGAGGTAGTCAAACGTGCCTATGAAGTCATGAACATTTTGCGATCAGGATTATCAGAGACCAGTAACATTCTTGGGCCGACGCCAAAACCGATTGCTCGTACTCACAACCTTTATCATTACCAGATTTTAATTAAATACCGTTTAGAAGATGAGCTTGGTCCGACTCTCAACCAGGTCTTGGCACTGACTCAAGAACGGGAAAATAGTGAGCTCCGTCTCAGCATTGACCATGAGCCACAGCAATTTTTATAAGAAGGAGAAGATATGACAAAATTAATCTTTATGGGGACACCCGACTTTTCAGCAACAGTCTTAAGAGGACTTTTGACAGATGACCGTTACGAAATTCTAGCCGTTGTGACCCAGCCAGACCGCGCTGTCGGCCGTAAAAAAGTGATCCAAGAGACACCAGTCAAGCAAGCTGCCAAAGAAGCAGGACTTCCTATCTACCAACCTGAAAAATTATCTGGAAGTCCAGAGATGGAAGCTATTATG
>CAURTW010000152.1:0-2723 GCA_963527705.1 uncultured Streptococcus sp. | reverse complement strand
AAACTGAATCCGCACTGTCGTTCCTGTACCGACCTCAGACTCGATACGAATCTGGTGCCCCAGTTCTTCAGAAATTTTCTTAGATAGGTAGAGGCCAAGGCCAGATGACTGCTGGGTTAGGCGTCCATTATATCCTGAGAAACCACGTTCAAAGACTCGGAGGACATCACTGTTTTTTATCCCGATTCCCGTATCCTTGATACAAAGCTCTTGCCCGTCCATATAAATCTCCAGACCACCTTCCTTGGTGTACTTGAGACTGTTTGAGATAATTTGCTCAATAACCACTAACAGCCACTTTTTATCCGTCACGATTTCTTTATCAAGGTCATGTAGATTGACATTTAAGCCTTTTTGAATAAAGAAAAGAGCATATTTACGAATTATTTCCTTGACCAAGTCCTCAATTTGAACCTGCTTTAAGACCAAATCATCATGAAAACTTTCTAAACGTAGGTACTGTAAAACTAGATTGGTATAGGAGTCAATCTTGAAAATTTCCTGTTCTAATTGCTGCTTTAATTGGCGGTCAGCTACTTCTGCAACTAAGAGTTGACTGGCTGCAATGGGGGTCTTAATCTGATGGACCCACAAGGTATAGTAATCCAGCAAATCCGTCAGTTTTCTTTCTGCGTCTGACCTCTGCTGATAGAGTTCCATCTCACGCGCTTCTAATTTTTCAGCCAAGGCTCTTTCCAATGGAGATTTGGCTTCCCTCTCCCCATAGAGAATTTCCTGGCGATAGACCTGCATTTCCACCAATATGTCCCAAGTGAAAAATAAGATGGTTACAAAGCAACACAAGAGGAAAAAATAGAGAAAGTAAATTCCTAAACTGGCAAATAAAAACTGAAAAAGCAAAACTAGAAATGCTAAAGCAAGCAGATAGACAAACAGACGACTACGGGAGCGCAGATAGGCTAGAAAAAATTGTTTCCAATCAAGCATGCTTTAATCCGTACCCTATTCCTTTCTTGGTCTCGATAAATCCAATCAAGCCCTGCTCTTCCAACTTTTTACGCAAACGAGCCACATTGACAGAGAGAGTATTATCATCAATGAAAAAGTCACTGTTCCAAAGTTCTCGCATCAGGTCGTCACGCGCTACGATATTACCCGCATGCTCAAACAAAACGCGTAAAATCTGGAATTCATTCTTAGTCAAATTCAAGACTTGACCTTGATAATGTACATCCATGGATTTGGTATTGAGGATAACACCGGCATATTCCAGTAAGCTCTCGTCACGGCCAAACTCATAGGAACGGCGCAGCAAGCCCTGAACCTTGGCCAAAAGAACCTGCTGGTCAAAAGGCTTGGTCACAAAGTCATCCGCCCCTATATTGATTGCCATGACAATATCCATAGCCTGGTCTCTCGAAGACAGAAACATGATAGGCACCTTGGAAATCTTGCGAATTTCCTGACACCAGTGATAGCCATTAAACAAAGGCAGTCCAATATCCATGAGGACCAGATGAGGCTCCGACTGAACAAATAGACTCAAAACTTCCATAAAGTCTTCTACCAGAACCACTTCAAATCCCCATTCAGAGAGCATTTTCCCGACTTGTTGACGAATGACCTGATCATCTTCTACTAATAAAATCTTGTGCATGCGCTCCTCCTTTTCTATTATTATAACAGATTTTTCCATGCTAGAAGGTCTGAAACTGAATTTGAAGCAGCTTGTTTTTAGCCAACAAAATGAGGCAATCCTACTAGCTAATTTAAGGGAAATTTGATAAGATAAATAAAAAGAAAGGAGCTCTTATGACCAATATTTTTGATTATCTGAAAGATGTCGCACACGATTCCTTTTACGACCTTCCTTTGAATGAGTTAGACATTCTAACCTTAACAGAAACCACCTACCTCTCCTTTGATAATTTGGTCTCCACAACTCCTATGCGACTTTTAGACCTGGCACCTCAGGTTCCAAGAGAATCTAACATGTTGACCAGCAAAAATCGCCTCCAGTTATTAGATGAACTAGCTCAACACAAACGCTTCAAAAATTGCAAACTCTCCCATTTTATTAATGACATCGACCCTGAACTGCAAAAACAATTTGCGGCTATGACCTACCGCCTCACTCTCGATACCTATCTGATTGTCTTTCGAGGTACAGATGATAGTATTATTGGTTGGAAGGAAGATTTCCACCTGACCTATATGAAGGAAATTCCTGCTCAAAAGCATGCCCTCCGCTATTTAAAGAACTTTTTTGCCCAACATCCTAAGCAAAAGGTCATTCTGGCTGGGCATTCCAAGGGAGGAAATTTAGCCATCTATGCTGCTAGTCAAATTGAGCAAAACTTGCAAAATCAAATCACAGCAGTTTATACCTTTGATGCACCTGGTCTCCACAAAGAACTGACACAAACCGAGGGCTATCAAAGGATAATGGATAGAAACAAGGTCTTCATCCCACAAGGTTCCATCATCGGTATGATGTTGGAAATTCCGGCCCACCAAATCATCGTGCACAGTACTGCCTTGGGTGGTATCGCCCAGCACGATACCTTTAGTTGGCAGATTGAGGACAAGCACTTCGTTCAACTGGATAAGACCAACAGTGATAGCCAACAAGTAGACACAACCTTCAAGGAGTGGGTGGCCACAGTCCCTGACGAGGAACTCCAGCTCTACTTCGATCTCTTCTTTGGCACCATTCTTGATTCTGGTATTACTTCTATCAATGACTTGTCTTCCTTAAAGGC
>CAURTW010000151.1:0-2763 GCA_963527705.1 uncultured Streptococcus sp. | reverse complement strand
ATAGTAGTCCTTACGTTTTTCAAAAAAGTTTACCACAAAACCAATCAGTAAAACTGCAAACAAAAGAAGGAAAAACTCATTCCCCTCGAAATAATTCATACCAGCCAAACTCCTTTTTTCTTTTTCTCATCTCATGATTTATCTTTTTAAGATTAGTTCCTATCATATTACCAAGGATAGTTAACTTTATTCATTATATCATAATTTAAAAACTAAAAATACTTCTGTTATTTTATTTCTTAAAATAAAAAATCCAACTGACTCTTAGTACTGAACCCCAATAATGAGACAAAATTATTCACACCATAAATAAAATTCAAGGACAAAAAATTGATGAAGGAACCGGTAAAGGATTCTGACTTTTTAGCTGAAATAGTAATCAACGCCAGTATACAAACTTAAAAAATCAAAATGACCAAAATGAAGTGAGAAAGCGCTCCTTTATTTTGGTCATTTTTTGTAAGTTGTGTTTATTGGGGTATGAATAATTGAGTTTTAATATCTTAGAAAAGTGAGAATACAAGCACGGCCAAGGCTGCACCGATAACAGGTCCTACAACAGGAATCCAGGCATAAGACCAGTCTCCGTCTCCCTTGTTTGAAATTGGCAAGATGCTGTGCATGATACGAGGTCCAAGGTCACGCGCAGGGTTCAAGGCATAACCTGTTGTCCCACCTAGTGATAGACCGATACCGACAATCAAAGTCCCCACTGCGAAGGTTCCGATTCCTGCTTGAAGGTCATAAAGTCCCAAAGCAAAGATTGTCAATACCAATACAAAGGTGCCAAGGATTTCGCTGATCAAGTTTGATACAGTATCCTTGATGGCTGGTCCAGTACTGAAGGTTGCCAGGATATTTCCTGCATTTTCTTCTGCCTCATAGTGCGGTTTGAATTGCAACCAAACCAAAATCTGACCGAGCATAGCCCCTGCGAACTGGGCTAAGATATAAGGCAAAACGGAAGCCCAAGGCAAGTCACCTTTTAAAGCTACACCAATTGTCACAGCTGGGTTTAAATGAGCTGGACTGAGCTTGCCAGATACAAAGACTGCAACCGCAACTGCAATCCCCCAACCCATGGTAATCACAATCCAACCTGAACTGTTGCTCTTGGTTTTAGGAAGAACCACACCAGCAACAACACCATTTCCTAGAAGAATCAGGATTAAAGTCCCTAAAAATTCTCCAAATAATTCATTCATCATTTTTCTGTCTCCATTAAAAAGGAGGAGAGGGTAGACTAGGAGTCCTGCCCTCCGCCTCTTTTATTTTTTCTTAATTTTTTAATTCTGCTAAATCGTTGTTAGCAAGAGCTGATTCGACATCAGCACGGTAAGCTGCTTTTTCCTCTTCTGACCAATCATAGAATCGTCCCATTTCATTCAAAACTGGTTCAACGATGCTATCCAAACTATCACGCATAAAGAGCATGTGGTTGGTACGACGAAGAAGGAAGTCAACCGGGCTAAGAGCCAACTCATTGCGCATTGCATAGTGAAGGGACAAGGTATCTGCCAAGCTGAGTCCTGGCGCTTGTTCCAAGCTGTGAGCAAGGGCAAAGACTTTCGGTGCATTTGAACCGTAAAGATTTGCCAGATAGTGAGCTTCCTTACTATCCAAGCCACGTGACACTCCAAGTTGCGCAAAGGCTTCGATTTCTGAGTCCACATTTGCTGGGTTCAATTCCCCACCTGAAACAGGGTAAGTCTTAGAATTGATGAGTTTAAAGCTACGGTCAAATTCTGCTTTGAGGATGTCAACCACGCGCTCCATAGCTCCTTCAGCCATCTTACGGTAGTCTGTGATTTTACCACCAGCAAGGGTCAAGAGACCATTGTCATCACGATCCAAGCTAGAACCACGAGAAACTGCAGATGGATCCAAATGTTTCTCAGATGTGCTGCTCTCAAGCTTGCTGACAGCAGACTCAACATCTTCACGCGTTTTTTCTTTAGAAAGATAAGATTCAACAGTCGCAATCAAGTTGTTAAAGCTTTCATCACTGATGGTTCCGTTATTTCCTCCATTGTAGTCAGAAGCGCTATTGCCTGCGATCAATGGACGAAGACCTGCCCAGCTACTTTCGATATCATCGATGGTAATGTTGGCTTCTGGGAAGCGATTGTTGACAATGCCAAGTAGGTAATCTACATCTTCCTGAGTCACTTTTGGATGTTCCAAATCACCTGTGTAGTCTGTATCAGTTGTACCGAAGTAAGTCTTGTTTTCACGTGGGAGAACAAAGACCATACGACCGTCACCCAAACCTGTATCAAAGTAAACTGGCTGTGAAACCTTGATCTTGCTTGAATCCACTACCAAGTGAACTCCCTTAGTTGGACGCATTTGTGAGAATTGGGTTCCCTTATTAGACAAATTGCGTACTTTGTCGCTCCAAGGACCTGTCGTATTGATAACCAGACGAGCCCTGATTTCAAAGACTTGGTCTGTCAACAAATCACGAGCTACCACACCTGTAATCTTGCCACTTTCGTCAAATAGGAAACCTTCTGCTTTAACGTGGTTGGCAATGAGGGCACCGTCTTGGTTGGCACGTTTGATGTTTTCAATCACGAGACGTGCATCGTTGTTACGGAAGTCAAGGTAAACCCCACCTCCTACCAAACCTTCTTTCTTCAAGTTTGGCTGGCGTTCCAAGACTTCTTCCTTACTCAAAACCTTGTTAGCAGCTGGTGTGTTGTTGACACCTGCCAAGAGGTCGTAAAGATCCATAGCTACTTTAAGACGGAAGAGGCTAAA
>CAURTW010000150.1:0-2880 GCA_963527705.1 uncultured Streptococcus sp. | reverse complement strand
AGAATACTAAGTAGAGGTGGGCTCATGCCTGCTTCTTGTTTTTACAGAAGGAGGACTTATGCCTGAATTACCTGAGGTTGAAACCGTTCGACGTGGCTTGGAAAAATTGATTTTGGGAAAGAAGATTTCGAGTATAGAAATTCGCTATCCCAAGATGATTAAGACGGATTTGGACGAGTTTCGAAAGGAAGTGCCTGGTCAAATTGTTGAGTCAATGGGACGTCGGGGTAAATATTTACTTTTCTACCTGACAGACAAGGTCTTGATTTCCCATTTGCGCATGGAAGGCAAGTATTTTTACTATCCAGACCAGGTTCCTGAACGCAAGCATGCCCATGTTTTCTTTCAGTTTGAAGATGGTGGCACGCTTGTTTATGAGGATGTACGCAAGTTTGGTACTATGGAACTCTTGGCTCCTGACCTTTTAGACGCCTACTTTATTTCTAAAAAATTAGGGCCTGAACCAAGCGAACAAGACTTTGATTTGCAGGTCTTTCAAGCTACCCTAGCTAAGTCTAAAAAGCCCATCAAATCCCATCTTTTAGACCAGACTTTGGTAGCTGGTCTTGGCAATATCTATGTGGATGAGGTTCTCTGGCGAGCTCAGGTTCATCCGGCTAGACCTTCCCAGACTTTGATAGCAGAAGAAGCGACTGCCATTCATGACCAAACCATTGCTGTATTGGGACAGGCTGTTGAAAAAGGTGGCTCAACCATTCGGACCTATACCAATGCCTTTGGGGAAGATGGAACCATGCAGGACTTTCATCAGGTCTATGACAAGGCTGGTCAAGAATGTTCACGTTGTGATACCATCATTGAAAAAATCCAACTAGGCGGACGAGGCACCCATTTTTGTCCTCAGTGCCAAAGGAGGAATTGATGGGAAGAATCATCGGAATCACTGGGGGAATTGCCTCTGGTAAGTCAACTGTGACAAATTTTCTAAGAAAGCAAGGCTTTCGAGTAGTGGATGCTGACGCAGTCGTCCACCAACTACAGAAACCTGGTGGTCGTCTGTTTGAAGCCCTAGTCCAGCACTTTGGTCAAAAAATTATCTTAGAAAATGGAGAACTCAATCGCCCTCTCCTAGCTAGTCTCATCTTTTCAAATCCTGATGAACGAGAATGGTCTAAGCAAATCCAAGGAGAGATTATCCGTGAGGAACTAGCTACATTAAGAGACCAGTTGGCTCAGACAGAAGAGATTTTCTTCATGGATATTCCTTTGCTTTTTGAGCAGGACTACAGCGCTTGGTTTGATGAGACTTGGTTGGTCTATGTGGACCGAGATGTCCAAGTAGAACGTTTAATAAAAAGAGACCAGTTGTCCAAAGTTGAGGCTGAATCTCGTCTGGCAGCCCAGTGGCCTTTAGAGAAAAAGAAAGATTTGGCCAGCCAAATTCTTGATAATAATGGGAATCAAGACCAGCTTCTTACTCAGGTGTTCTCCCTGCTTGAGGGAGGTAAGCAAGATGACAGAGATTAACTGGAAGGATAATCTGCGCATTGCCTGGTTTGGTAATTTTCTGACAGGAGCCAGTATTTCCTTAGTTGTGCCTTTTATGCCCATCTTTGTGGAAAATCTGGGTGTAGGGAGTGATCAAGCTGCTTTTTATGCAGGCTTAGCTATTTCTGTCTCTGCTATTTCTGCGGCGCTCTTTTCTCCTATCTGGGGTATCCTTGCTGATAAATACGGTCGAAAACCCATGATGATTCGGGCTGGGATGGCCATGACCATTACTATGGGAGGCTTGGCTTTTGTGCCAAATATTTATTGGTTAATCTTTCTTCGTTTACTGAATGGTGTATTTGCGGGTTTTGTTCCTAATGCCACAGCCTTGATAGCCAGTCAGGTTCCCAAGGAGAAATCAGGCTCTGCCTTAGGTACTTTGTCTACAGGCGTAGTTGCAGGTACTCTAACTGGTCCCTTTATCGGGGGATTTATTGCAGAATTATTTGGCATTCGTACAGTTTTCTTACTGGTTGGTAGTTTTCTATTCTTAGCTGCTGTTTTGACTATTTGCTTTATCAAGGAAGATTTTCAACCAGTAGCCAAGGAAAAGGCCATCCCAACAAAGGAATTATTTACATCAGTTAAATATCCCTATCTTTTGGTCAACCTCTTTCTGACCAGTTTTGTCATCCAATTTTCAGCCCAATCAATCGGCCCTATCTTAGCTCTTTATGTACGCGACTTAGGCCAGACAGAGAATCTTCTTTTTGTCTCTGGTTTGATTGTATCCAGTATGGGCTTTTCCAGTATGATGAGTGCAGGAGTTATGGGAAAGCTAGGTGACAAGGTGGGCAACCATCGCCTCTTGGTTGTCGCCCAGTTTTATTCAGTCATCATCTATCTCCTCTGTGCCAATGCCTCTAGCCCCCTTCAACTAGGACTTTATTGTTTCCTCTTTGGACTTGGAACCGGTGCCTTGATTCCCGGGGTTAATGCCCTACTCAGCAAAATGACTCCCAAAGCCGGCATTTCGAGGGTCTTTGCCTTCAATCAGGTATTCTTTTATCTGGGAGGTGTCGTTGGTCCTATGGCAGGTTCTGCAGTAGCAGGAAAATTTGGCTACCATGCAGTCTTTTATGCGACAAGCCTTTGTGTTGCCTTTAGTTGTCTCTTTAACCTTCTTCAATTTCGAACATTATTAAAAGTAAAGGAAATCTAGTGCGAGTAAAAATTAATCTCAAATGCTCCTCTTGTGGCAGTATCAATTACCTAACTAGTAAAAATTCAAAAACCCATCCCGACAAGATTGAGGTTTTAAAGTATTGTCCCAAGGAAAGAAAAGTAACCCTACATCTTGAATCTAAGTAGATTTTATGGTAAAATAATAGGGATTTTAAGGAGTTTGATATGTATAACCTATTATTA
>CAURTW010000149.1:0-2959 GCA_963527705.1 uncultured Streptococcus sp. | reverse complement strand
AAATGTAGTTTTCTCCAGCCTTGGTGTCCTCTTCTGTCAGACTTTCTAAAGGATTAAGGACATCTGTTTTGACACCTGCTTCTTTTGAAAGTGTGTTAGCAAGAGCTTGTGAGGCATTTTCTTCAAAGTAGATATAGGCAATTTTATTTTTCTTGACGTACTCTGTCAATTCTGCCAGACGTGCAGCTGATGGTTCTGCATCTGGAGAGAGGCCTGAGATTGCGACCTGCTTGAGTCCATAGTCCAAAGCAAGGTAGTTAAAGGCTGCGTGTTGAGTCACAAAGCTCTTTTGTTTGGCTTGAGACAAACCTTCCGCATAAGCCTTATCCAAGGCTTGCAATTTTTCGATATAGGCAGCCGCATTCTTCTCAAAAGTCTCTTTTTTATCAGGATAATCTGCTGACAAGCTGTCACGGATGTGCTCTACAAGTTTAATGGCACGAACTGGTGATAACCAAACATGGGGGTCGAACTCATGGTGATGGCCTTCTTCTCCATGGTCATGGTCTCCCTCTTCTTCCTCACCACCTGGCAAGAGCAACATATCGCCTGTCGCCTTGATGGTTTTCACCTTTTTCTTATCCAAAGTATCTAGTAATTTAGGAACCCAAGTTTCCATGTTTTCATTTTCATAAACGAAGGTATCTGCATCTTGGATTTTGGCAACTGCCTTGGCAGACGGTTCATATTCATGGGGTTCTGTACCAGCACCGATTAGGAGCTCTACATTAGCCGTATCTCCTGCGACTTGCTTGGTAAATTCATAGACAGGGTAAAAGGTTGTCACAATATTTAGTTTGCCATCTGCCTGCTTTTGATTGGAACAAGCCACTAAAAACAAGGCACATAGACTGGCGAGTAATAAGCTAATTTTTTTCATGTTCATCTCCTATTTGATAAAACGTCTTACTAAACTGATTAGCAAGAAAACAGTTACAAAAATAATGGTAATACTTGCACTTGCAGGTGTTTCTGCATAGTAGGAAATGTAAAGTCCTGCTACCATTCCCAAAAATCCAATAGCACTGGCAAGCAGCATAACCGATTTAAAGTTTTTCCCCAGACGCAGGGCAATACTAGCTGGCAAGACCATAATGGTCGATACCAGAAGAGCTCCCGCAGCAGGAATCATAAGGGCAATGGCCACCCCCGTTACCATGTTAAAAAGAATGGACATGGTACGAACTGGCAAGCCATCCACAAAGGCCGTATCCTCATCAAAGGTCAAAATGTACATCGGACGAAGGAAGAGGAAGGTCAAAATCAAAACAACCGCCGCAATGACAAAGAGGGAAATAACCTGCTCTTCACTGATAGTCACGATTGAACCAAAAAGATACTGGTCCAAACTCATTGAGCTAGAGCTTTTACCCTTGCTCATGACAATCAGAGAAACAGCCAGACCCGTTGACATGAGGATAGCTGTCCCGATTTCCATAAAGCTCTTGTAAACCGTACGGAGATACTCCAGGAAGACTGCCGCAATCAAAACAATGGCAATAGTGGAAATAGTCGGAGAAATCCCCAGAACCAAACCAAAAGCTACACCCGAAAGCGAGACGTGGCTGAGGGTATCACTCATCAAACTCTGACGACGCAAGATAAGGAAGGTTCCCAATACCGGCGAGAAAAGACTCATGGCAATAACGGCCAGAAAGGCACGCTGCATAAAGTCATAAGATAATAAACTAAGCATGGCCCACCTCCTGATCATTCTCATGAACGTTGAAACAACGCCATGGTGAGTCTTGGTTACGGACTAGATGGATATTGCGGTCCGCATAGTCCTTAACTTCTTCAGGGTCATGAGTAATCATCAAAACAGCCTTGCCATGATGGTGGGCGCTGTGGTGCATGAGTTCGTAAAATTCGTTTTTACTTCCTGCATCCATCCCCGTTGTCGGCTCATCTAGGATAAACACATCTGGGTCCGAAGCAAACATACGCGCAATCACCGCTCGCTGCTTTTGTCCTCCAGATAGAGACCCCAAGCGTTTGTCTCGGTGTTCCCACATACCAACTGAGTCCAAACTAGCCTTGATATGCTCCTCATCATGAGCATTCAAACGACGGAACCAGCCTTTTCGCGGATAGCGACCCGACTTGACAAACTCATAAACCGTACTTGGAAAACCTGCATTAAAACTGGCAATCTGTTGAGGAAGGTAGGCTATTCTCAATTTCTTGCCTTGTGTATTTGTCTTTGAAATAGTTACCTTACCAATGCGTGGTTGGAGAATTCCAAGACTGGCCTTGATCAGTGTCGTCTTAGCTGCCCCATTCTCCCCTGTCAAGGTAACAAATTCCCCACTATCAACACTATAATTGATATGTTCAAGAACAGGCTCCTTATCATAATAGAAGGATAAATCTTCTACCGTAATATATCTCATTATTTGATTTCTCCTACTAAAGCAGTCAAAAACCGCTGGATCACTTTTTGTTCATTTGGAGTAAACTGAGTCGCCACTTGTTCATAGGTTAAAAGCGTATGCTCATGGTGATGATGATGCTCCTCAGCGATTGGACGAGCCAAATCAGTCAACTGATAAAAAATCACACGCGCATCCTTAGGATCTTTAGATGTTTCCAACATCCCTTCCTTGACCAAAGACTTAATGGCCTTGGTAACTGCTGCCTGACTGACATTGAGGCGACGGGCCAACTCTGAATTTGTTAAAGATTCCTCTGACAAAAGCATGAGAATATGCTCCTGAGTATTGGTCAGGGCCACCTCGCTAGTACAATGACCTATTAGGATTTCATGTTGATTTTCTGCCTGCAAAATCACCTCATTTAAAAAGGCATCGATATCCTTCGCTAGCTGTCTCATATCTGACTCCTTTCCTTTTGGACTTCTCTTTTTTTAAGAGAAAAATACTATTCTTTGAAAAATTATTTACTGGTTAATTATATCACAACCAAAAAAAGAGTCAAGAAAAAACGTGAAAACTAGTTT
>CAURTW010000148.1:0-2991 GCA_963527705.1 uncultured Streptococcus sp. | reverse complement strand
GCTCCTGGGAATGATGGGATGACTCTGGATGGTTTGGAATTGGTAAATATCTCTATTTCCGAACATTCTAAATTGATTGACTTCGCAAAGGCCAACGATATTGCTTGGACCTTTATCGGTCCAGATGACGCCCTTGCGGCTGGTATCGTGGATGATTTCCATGCAGCTGGTCTCAAAGCCTTTGGTCCGACAAGATTGGCAGCTGAGCTGGAGTGGTCCAAGGATTTTGCCAAGGAAATCATGGTCAAATACGGCGTTCCGACAGCAGCCTATGGCACATTCTCAGATTTCGAGGAAGCTAAGGCCTATATCGAAAAGCAGGGTGCGCCTATCGTAGTCAAGGCGGATGGCTTGGCGCTTGGGAAGGGTGTCGTCGTTGCTGAGACAGTCGAGCAAGCGGTCGAAGCCGCTCATGAGATGCTTTTGGACAATAAATTTGGTGACTCAGGTGCGCGTGTAGTTATTGAGGAATTCCTTGATGGGGAGGAGTTCTCCCTCTTTGCCTTTGTCAATGGGGACAAGTTCTACATTATGCCAACAGCTCAGGACCACAAACGTGCCTACGATGGCGACAAAGGGCCTAACACGGGTGGTATGGGTGCCTATGCGCCAGTTCCACACTTACCACAGAGTGTGGTTGAAACAGCGGTTGACACGATTGTCA
This sequence comes from uncultured Streptococcus sp., assembly GCA_963527705.1. Lineage (GTDB taxonomy): Bacteria > Bacillota > Bacilli > Lactobacillales > Streptococcaceae > Streptococcus. The sequence goes on along the minus strand of CAURTW010000148.1, from coordinate 2,327 downwards.
AGCCAGTCCTAGAGGGGATGATTAAGGAAGGTCGTCCTTATCTGGGTGTTCTTTATGCGGGGCTTATCTTGACAGCGGATGGACCTAAGGTCATCGAGTTTAATGCTCGCTTCGGAGATCCAGAAACTCAGATTATCTTGCCTCGTCTGACCTCTGATTTTGCACAAAATATTACTGATATTTTGGAAGGTAAAGAACCAGCCATCACTTGGACGGACAAGGGTGTGACTTTGGGTGTGGTTGTCGCATCCAACGGTTACCCGCTAGAATATGAAAAGGGTGTTGAATTGCCAACCAAGACAGAAGGCGACATCATCACCTACTATGCAGGTGCTAAGTTTGCGGAAAATAGCAGAACACTGCTCTCAAACGGTGGACGTGTCTATATGCTCGTCACCACAGCAGACACCGTCAAAGAAGCTCAAGACACCATCTACCAAGAACTCGCCCAACAAAAAACAGAAGGCCTCTTCTACCGAACAGATATCGGAAGCAAGGCGATAAAAGATTAAAAGACACTAAATTAATCATGGCGAGCGAAAGCGAACCACTATAGAATAATCGTCGCAGTAATGGAACGCCATAGGCGGTCGCTTACGTCCGCACTACACTAGACGATTATTAAAAAGAAAAAAAGGAAAAATTCACAAAATACGTTAATGGTCGCATAACTTGCGAGCGTTAGAGAACTAATATAGAACAATCACCGTCGTTGTGAAAGAACGATTGAATGACAATCCAATCGTTCAGGGAAATTGGAAGACCTTGGGCTTCCAATTTAGGCATGAGACACCTTTGGTGGCTGCTGCCGTCCCTCACAACCTAAGGTGATTGAAAAAAGAAAGGAAAATTATGACCAAACCAATTATTTCCATCATCATGGGCTCAAAATCCGACTGGGCAACCATGCAAAAAACCGCCGAAGTCCTAGACCGCTTCAGCGTTGCTTACGAAAAAAAGGTTGTATCTGCCCACCGCACACCAGACCTCATGTTCAAGCATGCAGAAGAAGCGCGTAGCCGTGGTATTAAGATCATCATCGCAGGTGCTGGAGGCGCAGCCCACTTGCCAGGAATGGTAGCTGCCAAAACAACTCTTCCAGTCATCGGCGTGCCAGTCAAATCACGCGCGCTTAGTGGCGTGGATTCACTCTATTCTATAGTACAGATGCCGGGTGGAGTACCAGTAGCAACCATGGCTATTGGTGAAGCAGGTGCGACTAACGCTGCCCTCTTCGCCCTCCGTCTCCTTTCAGTAGAAGATCAGGCTATCGCGACAGCATTGGCAGATTTTGTAGAAGAGCAAGGAAAAATCGCAGAGGAGTCTACAAATGAGCTCATCTAAAACAATCGGAATTATAGGTGGCGGTCAGCTGGGTCAGATGATGGCGATCTCAGCTATCTACATGGGTCATAAGGTTATCGCTCTGGATCCTGCGGCGGATTGCCCAGCTTCTCGTGTGGCGGAAATCATCGTGGCACCTTATAACGATGTGGATGCCCTCCGTCAGTTGGCAGAGCTCTGTGATGTTCTTACCTATGAATTTGAAAATGTCGATGCTGATGGTTTGGATGCTGTCATCAAGGATGGACAACTCCCTCAAGGAACTGACCTCCTTCGCATTTCACAAAACCGTATTTTTGAAAAGGACTTTTTGTCAAACAAGGCTCAAGTAACTGTTGCTCCTTACAAAGTCGTAAATTCTAGCAATGACTTGGCTAATATCGACCTGTCTAAAAACTATGTCCTCAAGACGGCAACTGGTGGCTACGATGGGCATGGACAAAAGGTTATTCGTTCAGAAGAAGATTTAGAAGAAGCTTATACACTAGCTGATTCAGCTGACTGTGTCTTGGAAGAATTTGTCAATTTTGACCTTGAAATTTCTATCATCGTATCAGGAAATGGCAAGGACGTGACGGTTTTCCCAGTTCAGGAAAATATCCACCGCAACAACATCTTGTCTAAGACTATCGTGCCTGCTCGCATTTCAGCAAGTTTAGCTGACAAGGCTAAAGCAATGGCAGTGCGAATCGCAGAACAGCTCAAGTTGTCTGGAACCCTCTGTGTGGAAATGTTTGCGACGGCTGATGACATCATTGTCAATGAGATTGCCCCGCGTCCACACAATTCAGGACACTACTCAATCGAAGCCTGTGACTTCTCTCAGTTTAATGCCCATATTCTAGGTGTTCTCGGAGCACCATTGCCAGCCATCAAACTACATGCCCCAGCCGTCATGCTCAATGTTCTCGGCCAGCATGTCGAGGCTGCTGAGCAATATGTGACAGAAAATCCAAGCGCCCACCTCCACATGTATGGTAAAA
>CAURTW010000147.1:0-2995 GCA_963527705.1 uncultured Streptococcus sp. | reverse complement strand
ATCCTTTTATCAGCGACAGTCAGACGCTGGATGCAATTCGTAAGGCAGATTTATTCATTAATTTTGACATTGTAAGGCAAATGATAGAACCGGAGATTTTAACAACAAGGGATTTGTTGAGAAAGGGCTGGGGCATTTGATAAAAGGTCGTCTGAAGAACCTTTCAGACGACCTTTTCCAATAACGATTGTTTTGTTTATATGGCTAAGCAGCTTGATGATTACGCCAATGAAATGAAGAAAAAGTATGGTGGAGATGCCAATATGAATGCAGAATTTAACCGTTGTCCGACATAGAAGGAGTAAACATATGAATCGATTCAAACAAACTGAAGGATCAGAATATTTTTTTGAAAAATTTGGAATGCCATTTGCTTCCACGCCGGTTTCAGCTGAAACCTTGGCCAAATATCGCGGTAAATTGCCTGACCGTTTGCTGGAATATTGGCAGGAATTTGGTTTCTGCGGATTTAAGGACGGAATATTTTGGCTGACCAATCCGGAAGACTACGAGGACATTCTGGCAGAATGGTTGCCGGAAGATGAGTTGAAAAAGAAAAAACATTATGTGATTGCCCGTTCAGGATTTGGGAATCTGTTTGTGTGGAATAGCGAATTGGGGGATGAATATAAGATTATTGGAATGTGGGGATGGATATTTAAAAGTGATCCTGATTTCAGCGATTGGATTCGGGACGGGAGAGACGGAGAAGTGATTGATGGTTTCTTCGGCTTCCAGGTATACGAAGAGTTGGATACGCAAGACAATGATGGCAATCCGCTTTTTCAACGCTGCGTCGAATTATGGGGTCCGCTGGCAGAAAATGAGATGTTCACCTTTGCGCCGTATCCTTTTATCAGCGACAGTAAGACGCTGGATGCAATTCGCAAGGCAGATTTATTCATTAATTTTGACATTGTACGGCAAATGAAAGAACCGGAGATTTTAACAACAAGGGATTTGTTGAGAAAAGGCTGGGGCATTTGATAAAAGGTCGTCTGAAAAACCTTTCAGACGGCCTTTATCCAATAACGGTTGTTTTGTTTATATGGCTAAGCAGCTTGATGATTACGCCAATGAAATGAAGAAAAAGTATGGTGGAAATGCCAATATGAATGCAGAATTTAACCGTTGTCCAACATAGAAGGATTAAACATATGAATATATTCAAGCATACCGAAGACTCAGAATATTTTTTTGAAAAATTTGGAATGCCATTTGCTTCCATGCCGGTTTCAGCTGAAACCTTGGCCAAATATCGCGGTAAATTGCCCGACCGTGTAGGAAATCGTCGCGTTGTTTACACTTTTCTACGGCGGACATCTTTTGTTTTTGCTTGAATGATTCTTAGGCAGCTATCCGGCATTATCAAGAACAGAGCGGGTTTCCCGTGTCTATCGACATTCTTGACAATGCCGGATAGCTGCTCAAACGGGTCTTCAAGCAAAAGCCAAAAGTGTAAACAACACTGTTGATTTCTACATCGACAAAAAATCCGGCTTCCTGCAAAAACAGGTAGACCTGTTGCGAGAAAAGAAAACGGGGAAGTGAAAATAGATCGGCCTAAGGCACGGGAAACAAACACGCAGCCACCGGCCGAGAAAGTACAAACAAAACCTGCCGTTAATACAGGAGCAAATACGCAAATAGGAAGTGGGGAGGTAAAAATAGAAAAACCTAAGGCACAAGAAACAGGTAACCAACCATCTGCAAGAAAAGTGCAGATGAGTCCTTCCTCTGACACAGGAACAGCTAGTCGACCAAAGGAAGATAACGGTGCAAAACATACATCTCCCCAATTAAAGCAGAGAAGGGAGGTAAACCGAGTAAATTCTGTGGATGGGAAGCCTGTTACGGTGGTTAAGGAGAATAGAGAGATACATGATCAAAATGAAACAAAAATTAATAAACTTCATCCTCAATTTCAAGATAAAGTAAGAAGGTTTATTCAAAAAGTGTATGAACAACATCAAATTAAATTAAGAATTGTGCAGGGATATAGGACATACAGAGAACAGGATGAATTGTATGCCAAAGGGAGAACAATGCCTGGATCAATAGTAACAAAAGCAAAAGGAGGGCAAAGTAATCATAATTTTGGACTCGCAATAGATGTGTTTCCAATTTGGCAGGATGGCAGGCTTCATATGAAAAAGGAAGATGATGCAGAGAATATTAGATTACTGAAATTAATTGCACATGTAGGAATTGAAGAGGGGTTAGCATGGGGAGGAAATTGGAGAAAATTTAAGGATTATCCTCATTTCGAATTGAAGGTTGGTAAAAATATGGCTCAACTAAGAGCAGCTGTAAAAGCTGCTGGTGGCGATCCTTTGGCTGTTAAATATGATATTTAGACGGAGTTGTTATGAAATCATTAAATATAATGCTAGCAATATTTACATTCTTTGTCTTATTATGTCAAAATGCATACGGAGTAAATTTAATTTTTACTTCTGAACTTGATGATGAAGAGTCGAGTTTAGAGGGAGGGGAACTAAAACTATTTAAAGATAGATTAAATCATTGTTTTATTACTTCAACTTACTATGGGGAGACAGGTAAGTCTTTGTATGTATATAATTTTAAAAAGGGAAATAAGTTAAGTTCAGGTATGCATAAAGAGTTTAGGTTTAAGGATGGTTATATTTCTAAAGATGAAAGAAATATATATATACTAATTAGTAAGAAAGAATTAAATATTAATCATACTGAGGTTAGAAATGATTTTACTAATTTAATTAAGAGGATACCTAAATCAATTATTATTAAAAATTGTAACAATTAATTGTCTTTATAATCTATAAGTAGTTTTATAGTGATGCCGTCTGATAAAATTCCTTTCAGACGGCCTTCTACCACCAATCCTCCCACCCCAGCTTGACCGCCCCCCCGTTCAAACTACCATACCCACCCCATCGTCATCTTGGAAATACCCGCCATGACCGCCCGCCAATCCTACCACCTCACCTTCTCCCGTTTCTCTCCTTCACTT
>CAURTW010000146.1:0-3008 GCA_963527705.1 uncultured Streptococcus sp. | reverse complement strand
GCACTAAAGGATGCGACGTTAACCAGCAGCGCAGGGAAAGTCACCATAGCGGCGATCGGGAGTCCGAAGGTGGTGCGGGTGAGGGCGCCGTTGGTGGTGAGTGGGAGTAATCAGATTAATCATTTTATACCGCCTATGAATCAAAAAGCTCCAACCTGGCTGGCGTTCCAATACCTAGACAGCGATATGCAGCCCATACCGTCCGTGAAATACAAGGCTTATTTTGAAACAGGGGAAATAATAAAAGGTACGACCGATAAAAATGGTTTTTATGAAATAAGTAATCCACCATCAGATATTATAAAACTCGTTATGGATGAAGACCCGCTTAAACCGAAGCAAGAAAAACTTCAGGACTTTTTGGTACAAGTTAAGGGAGAATTGAAGTGAGTAACCAATCATGGTGGGAGAAAGTCAACACCTTTTATAAGGAAGCTTATAATCACTTTGCGACTGCTGTATCACAGGGTACCAAATGGATTAGAGAAGTTACTGCAGATTCAATTGATTGGATATGGGGAACACTCCAAGGCGGTTGGAATCAAAATATGCGAGCTGATCAAATTGTTGCTGATGCTATGCTTAGTTTTGTACCAATTTTGGGTGTAGTAATAGACATACGGGATTTATTAGCCTGCATTTATTCATTAAATCAGCAAAGTAAAAATAGCGAAGAACAAACTTATAAATGGATGGAATTGGCATTAACTCTTATTGGTTGTGTTCCAGTAGGAGGAGATTTAGCCAAGCCAGTCATGAAGATTGTTCTCAAACAAATTCGTCGTTTTGGACTGAATAATCTCCCACAGGCTGTCAAATCAAGTATCGAACCTATCAGGCAACTGCTAAATAATGAAAAGTTTGTGAAAGTTGTTGGGCGGAAAAATATTGATGATGTTTATAAAAAAACTGCAGATTTTTGTCGTCGGCAAGCAGCTGGATTAAAACTTGATCCGATCTTGAAAAAATGGCGGGAGCTAAATAAAGACTTAGCAGATGTCCTGAATTCATATGGTCATTTAATGCCGGAGGAAATTAAGAAAAAATTAGTAGGGCTATTGAATAGTTCGCAAAACTGGCTAGATATTGCACCGAGGCATTTAGTCCCAGCTTTTGCAGATACCGGAAGAGTTTTAAATCATATTGCAGATAGTTTACATAGCCCTTCCAAAATGCAGGGTGCAAAAGTCAATCAAAAAACACCCGTGAACTTTGGAAAAAATAATCCGCCAACCGTGGTAAGAAGGGCAGATAAACGTAAAATCGGCTGTTTCAAACCGGGCAAGAAAAAAATCGAACAGGCAAAACGTAAAGGTGATCAGGAATATCAGAAATTCGAGAAGGAATATTACCGTCAATTAAAAGATCAGGAAAAAGGCTTGAATGGTCTAACGATTGATGAATATCTGGCAGGAAGGGAAGCTTATAAAAATAATGGACGTGGAGCGGGAGTGTCTCAAGCTGATACAAGAAGTAAATATCAAAGTCAAATTTCACGTTCTCTTCGTGACTCTTATAGAAAACAGGGGAAGTCACAAGCGGAAGCAGATACAATTGCCAATGAAAGGACCAAGGCAATTATGAAAGAGCTGGATGCTCTGCATAACCCCGATATGATTGCCGGAGGTAAAGATATCACTGGTCGTTTAGGCCGTGGTGATGTCAATCGATCCATTGGCGGAAACTGGAATCAAAAAGCTCCGGATAGCAGGGAGGCGGGAGACTACAGAACCCGCTTGAAGCAGCTTGATGATTACGCCAATGAAATGAAGAAAAAGCATGGGGGAAATGCCAATATGAATGCAGAATTTAGCCGTTGTCCAACATAGGAAGGATTAAACATATGAATACATTCAAACATACCGAAGACTCAGAATATTTTTTTGAAAAATTTGGAATGCCATTTGCTTCCACGCCGGTTTCAGCTGAAACCTTGGCCAAATATCGCGGTAAATTGCCTGACCGTTTGCTGGAATATTGGCAGGAATTTGGTTTCTGCGGATTTAAGGACGGAATATTTTGGCTGACCAATCCGGAAGACTACGAGGACATTTTGGCAGAATGGTTGCCGGAAGATGAATTGAAAAAGAAAAAACATTATGTGATTGCCCGTTCAGGATTTGGGGAGCTGTTTGTATGGAACAGTGAATTAGGGAACGAATATGAGATTAGTAGTCTATGGGGGTGGATACTCAAAAGAGATATTCATTTCAGTGATTGGATCCGGGATGGAAGAGCTGATGAGGTTATCGATATTTTTATAGGATCAAATAGATACGAAGAGTTGGATACACAAGACAATGATGGCAATCCGCTTTTTCAACGCTGCGTCGAATTATGGGGTCCGCTGGCAGAAAATGAGATGTTCACCTTTGCGCCGTATCCTTTTATCAGCGACAGTAAGACGCTGGATGCAATTCGTAAGGCAGATTTATTTATTAATTTTGACATTGTAAGGCAAATGAAAGAACCGGAGATTTTAACAACAAGGGATTTGTTGAGAAAGGGCTGGGGAATATAAACAAAAAGGCCGTCTGAAAAACCTTTCAGACGGCCTTTTCCCTATTCATCCCATTCGCTTTACCAGCGGCATTATCCAAGTTAACATACCAAATTCATTGTTATTCTAAAATTGTTTCGTCATGACTGCCCGCCAATCCTACCACCTTACCTTCGCCCGTTTCTCACCAGGTAAAGATATCACTGGTCGTTTAGGCCGTGGCGATATCAATCGATCTATTGGCGGAAACTGGAATCAAAAAGCTCCGGATAGTAGGGAGGCCGGAGACTACAGAACCCGCTTGAAGCAGCTTGATGATTACGCCAATGAAATGAAAACAAAGTATGGTGGAAATGCCAATATGAATGCAGAATTTAACCGTTGTCCAACATAAAAGGAGTAAACATATGAATCTATTCAAACAAACCGAAGGATCAGAAATTTTTCTTGAAGAATTTGGAATGCCATTTGCTTCCACGCCGGTTTCAGCTGAAACCTTGGCCAAATA
>CAURTW010000145.1:0-3035 GCA_963527705.1 uncultured Streptococcus sp. | reverse complement strand
CTTGAAGAGTTGACTATGCACGATCCTGTGCAACCGCACGAACATCGTTGCTTGACTATTCAAGTTTAAGTGGTTTGTCCCACGATGCTAGGCGAGTCTTCACAAAAAAATCGGGGAAACCCATAAAAATCATAGGAGGTGCATAATGAGCACATACGCAATTATCAAAACTGGCGGAAAACAAGTTAAAGTTGAAGTTGGTCAAGCAGTTTACGTTGAAAAATTGAACGTTGAAGCTGGTCAAGAAGTTACTTTTAACGAAGTTGTTCTTGTTGGTGGTGAAAACACTGTTGTCGGAACTCCACTTGTTGCTGGAGCTACTGTAGTTGGAACTGTTGAAAAACAAGGAAAACAAAAGAAAGTTGTTACTTACAAGTACAAACCTAAAAAAGGTAGCCACCGTAAACAAGGTCACCGTCAACCATATACAAAAGTTGTCATCAACGCGATCAACGCTTAATTTTAAGGAGAACACATGATACAAGCAGTCTTTGAGAGAGCCGAAGATGGCGAGCTGAGGAGTGCGGAAATTACTGGACACGCCGAAAGTGGCGAATACGGCTTAGATGTCGTGTGTGCATCGGTTTCTACGCTTGCCATTAACTTTGTCAATTCCATTGAGAAATTTGCAGGCTACGAACCAATCTTAGAATTAAACGAAGATGAAGGTGGCTATCTAAAGGTTGAAATACCAGCGGATCTTCCTTCACACCAGAGAGAAATGACCCAGTTATTCTTCGAATCATTTTTCTTAGGTATGGCAAACTTATCGGAGAACTCTTCTGAGTTCGTCCAAACCAGAGTTATCACAGAAAACTAACACGGAGGAAAACATTATGTTAAAAATGACTCTTAACAACTTGCAACTTTTCGCCCACAAAAAAGGTGGAGGTTCTACATCAAACGGACGTGATTCACAAGCGAAACGTCTTGGAGCTAAAGCAGCTGACGGACAAACTGTAACAGGTGGATCAATCCTTTACCGTCAACGTGGTACACACATCTACCCAGGTGTAAACGTTGGACGTGGTGGAGACGATACTTTGTTCGCTAAAGTTGAAGGCGTAGTACGCTTTGAACGTAAAGGACGCGATAAAAAACAAGTTTCTGTTTACCCAATCGCAAAATAAAAAGGTCCAGTGAACCTTTTTATTCCGAGCCTTGAAATCTAAAGGCGAGGAAGCTAGAAGTAGCATTAAATAAGGCTTTCCGAGTTTTCGGAGAGCCTATTTTTTTGTTTTGATACCCATGCTGATACCCATATTTTAAAAACCAATGTAAGAAGCGAATTTATCAGCTACTTTATTTTACGTTGAATGTAAAACTTTTACAATAATGAATTTTATAAGGGAATAAGATATTGTAAAAATTGCTACGGTTTGATATTATAATTGTATCTCAGAGAAAAAGTAAGCAGAATGAAAGGATGTGGACTTGTATGAAAAAAATTATCATAATGATAGTCTGTTCAATCTCTTTTCTTGTTCTATCTGCTTGTGTCAGTAAGAAAAAACTTATTCTTCCTGAACCTGAAACTATTTCTGTAATTTCTCTGCAGAAAAAAACCTCTGAAGATATTAAAACTATCAACAAGAGAGAAGAAATTTCAAAATTGATTGAGGAGATACAGAAACAGTCCAAATCTACCTCTTTGGAGAGTGTAAATGATCAACCGACAAATGTTAAAGATTACATCATTATCAAGTTTTATCATCAGAATGAAGAAAAGGATAGTGTAGTCTATCTATATACTAAGAAGAAAAGACAGTATATTGAGCAACCTTATGCTGGTATTTGGCAAGTAAATCCAGATATAGCCAATAGGATTGAAGAGATTTTTTCTAGTTGATTTATAGGGAAAAAGAAAATTTTAGAGTCTTTTCTTGAATCATATTATAAACGGTAAATCAAAAAGATTTGCTGTTTTTATTTGTTTGAACCAAAATGAGGACTGAAAAAAGACATTATTCTAATTCTTGGATTGGGATGTTAGAGTCTTCATTGAGTCTTGAAAATTTCCATACTTTTTTCCTTTTTGGAAAACTTCTAAAATATGGTATAATGAAAAGATAAAGAAGTTGGGGGTAGAAGATGAACATTCAACAATTACGCTATGTTGTGGCTATTGCGAATAGCGGTACTTTCCGTGAAGCTGCTGAAAAGATGTATGTTAGTCAGCCGAGTCTGTCTATTTCTGTTCGTGATTTGGAAAAAGAGTTGGGCTTTAAGATTTTCCGTCGGACCAGCTCAGGGACTTTCTTGACTCGTCGTGGTATGGAATTCTATGAAAAAGCGCAAGAATTGGTTAAAGGATTTGATATTTTTCAAAATCAGTATGCCAATCCTGAGGAAGAAAAAGATGAATTTTCCATTGCTAGTCAGCACTATGACTTCTTGCCACCAACCATTACGGCCTTTTCAGAGCGCTATCCTGACTATAAAAACTTCCGTATTTTTGAATCAACTACTGTTCAAATATTAGATGAAGTTGCTCAAGGGCATAGTGAGATTGGGATTATCTACCTTAACAATCAAAATAAAAAAGGGATCATGCAACGGGTTGAAAAGCTAGGTCTGGAGGTCATTGAATTGATTCCCTTTCATACCCATATTTATCTTCGTGAGGGGCATCCTTTGGCTCAGAAAGAGGAATTGGTCATGGAGGATTTAGCAGATCTACCAACGGTTCGTTTCACTCAAGAGAAAGATGAGTACCTTTATTATTCAGAGAACTTTGTCGATACCAGTGCGAGTTCACAGATGTTTAATGTGACAGACCGTGCTACCTTGAATGGTATTTTAGAGCGGACGGACGCCTATGCAACAGGTTCTGGTTTTTTAGATAGTGACAGTGTTAATGGCATCACAGTTATTCGTCTCAAGGATAACCTAGATAATCGCATGGTCTATGTTAAACGTGAAGAAGTAGAGCTGAGTCAAGCTGGGACTCTCTTTGTAGAAGTCATGCAAGAATATTTTGATCAAAAGAGGAAATCATGAAAAAAAGAGGAATAGTGGCAGTCATTGTACTGCTT
>CAURTW010000144.1:0-3043 GCA_963527705.1 uncultured Streptococcus sp. | reverse complement strand
TTTTGAGCAGTGTCCCCACCATATTGCGAATCTGCTTATACAAGAAACCATTTCCTGAAAAGGTAAAGGTCAAAAACTGACCTGTCTCATCAACCCTAAGACTAGCTTCTGTAATAGTACGAACCTTGTCCTCTACGCTGGTCCCAAATGCTGTAAAGCCAGTGAAATCATGGGTTCCTTCTAATTTCTTAACAGCCTCCTTCATTCGCTCCACATCAAGCGGATAAGGAAAGTGAGTGGCATAGTGACGGCGCATAGGATTCTTGGGACGACCCCTATCCACGATAAACTCATAGGTCTTACTGTGCTTAGCATAACGGCAATGAAAATCATCCGCCACAAGCTCAATCGAGATCACATCAATATCTTCAGGGGACTGAGTGTCTAGAGCAAAACGGAGCTTCTCCTCATCCATCTGATAAGGCAGGTCAAAATGAATAACCTGTCCCAAAGCATGAACCCCACTATCTGTCCTACCAGCACCGTGAACAGTAATGGCTTGCCCTTTATTTAACCTGGTCAAGGTTTTTTCAATTTCTTCCTGAACACTACGCGCATGAGGTTGGCGCTGAAAACCAGCAAAGGCGTAACCATCATAGGAAATAGTTGCTTTATATCTCGTCATAACTTCTATTTTATCAAGAAAATAATCTGTAAACAAGGGTCTAAAATAAATATTGTATGGGTACAAAAATCCCGAAAGAAAAACTTAGGAATCAATCCTAAGCTCTCTTTTGAAGTAGGTACATGACAAAGATAGAGGTTACAATCAACCATGAGCCTAAAATGGCAAAGACCAACATGCCATTGTGAGTTAGTACCCCAATTGCACCTAGAACAAATGGGGTCGTAAAGGCTCCGAAACTACAGCCTAATACAGCAAATGAAGTCGCTTGATTGAGGAGTTTAGCTGGAATTCGTTCAGAGACAAGTTGAAAGACCGTCGTCAAGGCGACACTGTAGGCAAAACCAGCTAGAATACTCCCTGCCACTACCACCCACAAGGATGGAGACAAGGCAATCACAATTTGCCCTAAGCCAAAAGTAATACCAGACCAGAGGAGCAGTTTCTCTTTAAATATTGAAATCAGGAAAGAAAAACTAACACCAGCCACAATCCCGATTAACTGCATGACACTAAGAACAAAACTAGATAACTGGGCATCTCCAAGCCCTCTTTCCACCATCAAGCTTGGAATACGGATGGTAATAGCTGTATTGGTACAAACTACAACTGCCGCTTCGATAGCTAGGATAAAAATCAAGCCTTTCATTTCTTTAGTTAAGCGACTTGCTTCCTTCGTTTTTTTCTTGACTTCTTTCTTTTCTTTTCCATAAGGGACAAAGAGCAGATAAAGGGTCAGCACCAAAAATCCAGCACTATAGGCTAGGAAGGTAGCTGTCCAACCAAAGGACAACAATTGACCGACTGCCAAGGTGATGAGAGATGCCCCAACGACCTCTGCAGAACCGCGTAGCCCTAACATCTGAATTCGTGTTTTTCCTTGATAGCGTTCACTGATAATAGAAATGGCCTTGGCATTGATCATCCCAACACCCAAACCAAAAAGAATCCGTGTTCCAAAGACAAAGGGATAGGCTTGATACCAGAAGGGAGCTGTTCCACTCAGTGATAAAATCAGCAATCCCAAACTAATCTGTAAGCGTTCAGGAAATATTTTTTCTAAGAAACCATTTAGTAGTAACATAATCATGATTCCAAAGGATGGCAAGCTCGCCAAGAGCTCAATTTGTTCCTTAGGATAACCTTGATAATAGTCAAACATGGCTGGCAGGGCACTCGAGATGGAAAAGGATGTAATCAAAACGAGGGAGAGAGCCAAAATACTGGCCCGTTCTAAAAATTGTTTCATAAAATCTCTTTCTATATTTCTCTTAATCTTCTGCTTTTTTGATAGTTATCAAACAAGCAAGAAAAGAAGAAGCCTCTTTAGTGTATAGACTCCTTCTTAAACTCGAAAATGAATCCCTTGTGTATTAGGATGATTTTCTCTTGATTTGCTTGATAGAGTAGAAGATAAATCCTGCCACCATATAGGCAACAAAGATAATCAGACACCACTTGAACACGACATCCCAACCCTTGTTTACATTCAAAAAGAAGTAAGGGAAGGGACTGACCTTAGAATTAGGAACATCAAGTTTCAGTACCAAGCCATTAAAAAGAGCAAAAATCATATAAAGCAAGGGTAAAATCGTCCACACAACTGGATCCCAGATTTTGTATTGACCCTGTTTGTCAAAAAAGAGTGTATCTGCTAAAAACCAGAGGGGAACGATATAGTGGCAAAGGAAATTTTCTAGGGTATAGAAATTAGTCGCAATGGGCGCAAGGAGGAAATGGTAAATCACACAGGTAATCATGATACTCATAGTGACTCCACCTTTTAAGCGCAAGAGATTTGATCTTTGCCAGTTTTCACCTAAACGGCTCATAACCTTTAGGAGATAGAGCGTAAAAATCGCAACTAAGAGGTTGGACAGAACCGTGTAATAGAGAAGCATCCCAAATCCACCATGCTTGGCGATTTCAAGATAAACTCCCGTAAAAGCCGCTAGAAACAAGAAGATACGGCTATAAAATACAAGTTTATAATGTTTTGACATGCTTAAATTTTCTTCACAAACTCAGATTTGAGTTTCATGGCACCAAAACCATCAATTTTACAATCGATATTGTGGTCGCCTTCTACGATGCGGATATTTTTTACGCGCGTCCCTTGTTTCAAATCTTTTGGCGCACCTTTTACTTTCAAGTCCTTGATGAGGGTTACAGTATCACCGTCAGCCAATTTATTCCCGTTGGCATCGATAGCAACAAGGCCCTCTTCTACATCTGCAACTTCAGCAGGATTCCACTCATAAGCACACTCTGGGCAAACCAGTAGGGCACCGTCTTCGTAGACATACTCTGAGTTACATTTTGGGCAATTTGGTAAGTTGTTCATGGTTTCTCCTTATCATCATTCACTATTCTTTGAAAATCAAAATTTCTCGAACAGCAACTATTATACCTTAAAAT
>CAURTW010000143.1:0-3060 GCA_963527705.1 uncultured Streptococcus sp. | reverse complement strand
GCATCTGGATATCCAGTAAAACCAAGGCTACTTCATAGCTGGAAAATTTTTCTAAAGCTTCTTGCCCATCTGCCGCCTCAATGGTTTCATAACCACAATCCGTCAAATAATCACTGACCCCCTCACGGATCATCTCTTCATCTTCTACAATTAAAATTTTCATAGAAAAAACGTTTCACATTCCTTTAAATTTCTTGTAAATTATATCAGTTTCATCCTGAAAGAAAGAGGCCTTATCAAGATGAAATAGATAAAAATGCTACCTATATTATACCCCATTTAGAGGAGAATAGGTAGCAAGTTTATTATTCGCTATCCAGCAGAAGCTCTTTTGGTTGTTTTCTAAGGAGATTGCTTGAAGCAAGCGCCATAACGAGAACCACTAGAACCAAGGCAAGGACAAAGACGATGATAAAGTCTGATGTCTGAATGGAAATATCTAAGCTCGACAAGGTCTTGCTAAAGCCATCTACTTCTGCACCACCACCAAGATTAGAGGCTTGAGCAGCCTTGCTGGCTTGCTTGGCAACACCTGAAGTGACATTGGCAAGAACAGTATTTCCTATTGCACGGGCTGTGTAGTTGGCTAGGAAGTAAGCAGAAACGAGAGCAGGGATAGCAATCAAGATAGATTCGGTGATGAATTGCCCCAAGATACTTGCCTGCTTGAGACCGATAGAGAGGAGAATTCCCACTTCCTTGCGACGAGCATTGATCCAAAGACTAAGCAAGAGTGCAAGGAGAAGAACTGAGAAGCTCAAGCTACCCCAGAAGAGGAGGTTGGCCATCTTGTACATACCAGAGATGGATTGCTCTAGAGCTGGGTAGTTAGAGGAGCTCTTCACAAGTGTGTAGCTCTTCCAGTTGATACCGCTGATACCATTCAACTCTTTCATGACGTCATCCAAGTTCTTGTCCGCTGTTACAAAGAAGGTTGCGTCCCCATAAATAGCTGTGTCTTCTGTATATCCATAAAGTTTTGCAGCAGTGTGAATGTCTGTGATAGCTGTGTTTTCATAGAGTTCTTGTGAGTAGGTTACTGCAGACTTATTGTGCCCATCAAAGAGTCCCTTGATTGTAACTTCGACTGTTTCCTTAGCACCTTTTTCATTGTCTGCATCGTAGATATTGGAGTCTAGTTTAACCTTATCTCCGACTTTCCAACCGTGTTTGGCTGCCAAGTCCTTGTGCATGAGAATCTTGTCCTTGTCGTCGTTGGTTAGGTGCTCACCTTCAACTAGCTTATATGAGCCAGAGACAAACTTGTCTTCTTTAGAGGAGTCATTGACACCTGTAATCATCAAACTGCTTCCAAACCGTTTGGCACGGTCTGCAGTGAGATTTTTCTTGGTTTCTGGCGTTTCAATGAGGTCGTATCCAGTCAAATCTCCGATAACGTTGATGCGTTTAACATAAGACTCGATGGCCTTATTTTCGGTGATTTTTTTGATATCCTCACCCTTAATATTCCCAGAACCACGTGGCGTTCCTTGATTGACGCGACGATTGATTTGCATGGAGAAACTATTGGTGATATTTTTAAAGGTCTCCTGAGAGGCCTTGGCAGTAGCTCCCTTGATCGATAAGCCGACCAAACTCAAGCTCGCCATGAGGAGAATAATCAGGAAGATAACAATCGATTTGAAAAACTTCCTTGTAACATAGGCAAATGCGTTGTGTAACATAGGTTCCCTTTCTAGATTTTATTCTATTTTATAGTTCTAACAGAAAAAGTTCATATTATTTCGTAGTATTGCGAGTTTCAGTTAGTTTCTTGTTCTTCAACTCAAGTGTAATATCTGACGCTTGTGCTACTTCTTTGCTGTGAGTTACGACGATGACACATTTACCTGTTTTCTCAGCAAGTGATTTGAGCAGTTCGACAATATCTCCAGCAGTTTTAGGGTCCAGATTTCCCGTTGGCTCATCCGCTAGAATAACTGGAGCTTCTGAGACCAAACTACGAGCAATGGCAACACGTTGCTGTTGACCACCTGATAACTGGAGAACATTCCGCTTGATCTGACTTTCATCTAAACCAAGCTCAAGCAGTGTATCCTTGCTTGCCTTTTTGTTGACCAAGCGGATATTTTCCAGTGGAGAAAGATAATCTATCAAGTTATAATTTTGAAAGACCAGGGAAATATGGTGCATGCGATGGTAAGAATAGCCCTTCTTACGAATATCCTCTCCTTGAAAAAGGATAGAACCTTCAACAGGACTATCTAGACCAGCAAGTAGGGACAAGAGTGTGGATTTTCCTGCTCCTGACTCACCAATAATACTGTAAAATTTCCCGGGTTCAAAATTATAATTGATCTGATATAGGACTGCTTCAGCAGTGTTCTTATAACGGTAGGTAACATCTTGTAATTGTAATAAAGTCATGATTTCTCCTTCTTAACTAATAGATGATAAAATTTCTTTAGGCGATTTTCTAAATAAGAATAGGAAACAAAGGGCTACAGACAAGCAACCAATCAAGAGCAGAAAGACATAGGATTCTGCAAAGGATAGGAGACTAGTTGATAGACCGCTTGCTTTGGCCAGCGTGTCCTGCAAGCTTGCCTGATCTCCACTGGCCAAGACAGTTTGGAGCAGATAGGATGTAATGGCATTTCCAGCGATAAAGGATGGAAGCAAAGCTCCGAGAGATACCAAAACTACCTCTAAACAGAATTGTAGGAAAATCGAGCTCTTGCCTTTTCCAAGTGCCAGAAGAATCCCCACTTCGTAGACCCTTTCTCTCAACCAGAGAGACAAAACCAGAATTAAGGCCCCTGCTCCTGCTATCAACATCCCATAAAGGAATATGGTCAGAAAGGTTTGGAAAGTAGCAACTGAGTCTTTGATTTGTTCAAAAGCCTTGTTTTCCTTTTCGACTTGATAGCCTTGATTTTCCAAAGACAAGTTTTCTACCTGCTTCATGAGTCCGTCCATTTCCTTAGGATTTTCTGCATAGAAGCGAGCTGCACTGACTAGAGATTCACCATTTCCCAAAAGGCTTTGGCTACTTTCATAGTCTGTAAAGACTTGGTTTTCACTGAAGTCAGAAGACAA
>CAURTW010000142.1:0-3107 GCA_963527705.1 uncultured Streptococcus sp. | reverse complement strand
ATGCCCAAGAAAAGCTCAAGAACATTCACCAGATTGACTTTGTTCATTTTTCAGCCAAGGATGTGGTTCGCCATCCTGTTGTCGCTCAGATTATCCGAGCTTATGAACCAGCTCCAGTTAAAAAAGAAGAGCGTGAAGAATTAGAGCCTCAACCTCTATCTGAAGGATAGTTCTTTTGTACTTAAAGTTATCTCAATACTAAATCTATAGTAGATTGAAGCTAGAATAGTACGTCGTGACTGCTAAAACATTTCTAGAAATTAATTTGACTTTCCTGATTGATTTGTTTATATCTTATTTCAATCTACTATAAGTTTGCTTTTTAAATGTTTTATTCAATATCCTTGTATTAGATTAGAAAGGTTTCAAGTGGAAGAAACGTATGGAATCAATCTTTTTAAAACTAGCTCAGTATCCAATAGTAGAGACAGAGCGTTTATTGCTTAGACCTGTAACCTTGGATGATGCGGAAGCTATGTTTGAGTATGCCTCGGATAAGGATAATACACGTTACATTTTTCCAACAAATCAAAGTTTGGAAGAAACCAAGAATAACATTGCTCAGTTCTACTTGGCCAATCCCTTGGGACGCTGGGGGATCGAATTAAAAGATAACGGCAAGTTTATCGGAACTATTGATTTGCACAAGATTGATCCTGTTCTTAAGAAGGCAGCTATTGGCTACATTATCAATAAAAAGTATTGGAATCAAGGGTTAACGACAGAAGTCAATCGTGCTGTGATTGAGCTGGCTTTTGAGAAGATTGGAATGAACAAATTGACTGCCCTTCACGATAAGGATAATCCTGCATCTGGAAAGGTCATGGAGAAATCAGGAATGCGTTTTTCCTATGTAGAACCATATGCTTGTATGGACCAGCATGAAGAAGGCCGAATCGTGACAAGAGTTCATTATGTCTTGACCAAGGAAGACTATTTTGCAAATAAATAAGCAGTTGAAAAGAAATTTTCGACTGTTTTTTCTTCCTCTTACGAATAATCTAAGAGAGGAGAAAATATGGAAGCAATTATCGAGAAAATCAAAGAGTATAAAATCATTGTCATCTGTACTGGTCTGGGCTTGGTTGTAGGCGGATTTTTCCTGCTAAAGCCAGATCCACACACACCTGTCAAAGAAACGAATTTGCAGGCAGAAGTTGCAGCTGTTTCCAAGGATTCATCGACCGAAAAGGAAGTGAAGGAAGAAAAGGAAGAACCGGTTGAACAAGATCTAATCACAGTAGATGTAAAAGGCGCTGTTAAAGCACCTGGAATTTATGATTTGCCTGTAGGTAGTCGAGTCAATGACGCTGTTCAGAAGGCTGGTGGTTTGACAGAGCAAGCAGACAGCAAGGGGCTCAATCTAGCTCAGAAAGTTAGTGACGAGGCTCTGGTTTACGTTCCATCTAAGGGAGAAGAAGTAGCTAGTCAACAGGCAGGTTCTGGAGCGCCTTCTTCAACAAGCAAGGACAAGAAGGTCAATCTCAACAAGGCCAGTCTGGAAGAACTCAAGCAGGTCAAGGGGCTGGGAGGAAAACGAGCTCAGGACATTATCGACCATCGTGAGGCAAATGGGAAATTTAAGTCGGTTGATGAACTCAAGAAAGTTTCTGGTATTGGTGCCAAGACCATAGAAAAGCTAAAAGACTATGTTACAGTGGATTAAGAATTTCCCCATTCCCCTAATTTACCTGAGTTTTATGTTACTTTGGCTTTATTACGCTATTTTCTCAGCATCCTATCTTGCTTTGTTGGGCTTTGTTTTTCTGCTAGTCTGCCTCTTTATCCAATTTCCTTGGAAATCTGCGGGCAGAGTTCTAGTGATTTGTGGAATCTTTGGTTTCTGGTTTCTGTTTCAAAATTGGCAACAGAGTCAATCGAGTCAAAATTTGGCTGTTTCTGTTGAAAGGGTACGGATTTTACCTGACACTATTAAGGTCAATGGTAATAGTCTATCCTTTCGGGGCAAGGCCGATGGCCGCATTTTTCAAGTCTATTATAAACTCCAGTCCGAGGAGGAGAAAGAAGTCTTTCAAGCTTTAACCGACCTTCATGAGATAGGACTAGAAGGGAAGCTTTCGGAGCCAGAAGGGCAGAGAAATTTTGGTGGCTTTGACTACCAAGCCTATCTGAAGACTCAGGGAATTTACCAGATTCTTAATATTAAAAGAATCCAGTCACTTCAAAAGGTTGGCAGTTGGGATATAGGAGAAAATCTATCCAGTTTACGCCGAAAGGCTGTGGTTTGGATAAAGACACATTTTCCAGACCCTATGCGCAATTACATGACAGGGCTCTTGCTAGGACATCTGGACACGGACTTTGAGGAGATGAATGAGCTTTATTCTAGTTTAGGAATTATCCACCTTTTTGCCTTGTCGGGGATGCAGGTAGGCTTTTTTATGGATGGCTTTAAGAAACTTCTCTTGCGATTGGGCTTGACCCAAGAAAAGTTGAAATGGCTGACTTATCCCTTTTCCCTTATCTATGCAGGGCTGACAGGATTTTCAGCTTCGGTCATTCGCAGTCTTTTGCAAAAGTTACTGGCTCAACATGGTGTTAAGGGCTTGGATAATTTTGCCTTGACGGTCCTTGTCCTCTTTATCGTCATGCCCAACTTTTTCCTGACTGCAGGAGGAGTTTTGTCCTGCGCTTATGCTTTTATCTTGACCATGACCAGCAAAGAAGAGGAGGGGCTCAAGGCTGTTGCTAGAGAAAGTCTAGTCATTTCCTTGGGAATATTACCCATTCTATCCTTCTATTTTGCGGAATTTCAACCTTGGTCCATCCTCTTGACCTTTGTCTTTTCCTTTCTATTTGACTTGGTCTTCTTACAGCTCTTGTCTATCTTATTTGCCCTTTCCTTTCTCTATCCAGTCATTCAGCTGAATTTTATCTTTGAATGGTTGGAGGGCATTATTCGCTTGGTCTCACAGGTGGCAAGTAGACCTCTAGTCTTTGGACAACCCAATGCATGGCTTTTAATCTTATTGTTAATTTCCTTGGCTTTTGTCTATGATTTGAGGAAAAATATTAAAAGGCTAGCAGTGTTGAGCTTATTGATTACAGGTCTCTTTTTCTTGACCAAGCATCCACTGGAAAATGAA
>CAURTW010000141.1:0-3119 GCA_963527705.1 uncultured Streptococcus sp. | reverse complement strand
CAACTAAAAATAGGAATCCGCCGATGATACCAAGTATGGAAACCGCAAAGAAAGCCAAGATGACAGTCAAGGCTGCCACAAGGATTGCGAACAGGGACACGAGAATGGCGATTCCCAGAGGAATACCGATAGGTGCTGCAAGGAGGGCTAACAAGGCGATATGCAAAATTTGTCGGTTATTTTTTTGAGCGGGCGCTTCATTGATTTTTTTATCGAGAAGATTGGAGAGAACTTCGTGGGCCGCTTCTTTGGGAGTTCCCAAGCTAGCGATGAGTTCTTCTTCTCCCTCGACTCCAGCATCGTCAAAAAGTTCCCTGAAATAGTCCATGGCTTCGATGCGGTCAGCTTCAGGTAGTTTCTTGAGATAGAGTTCTAGCTGAGTCAGGTATTCAGTTCTTGTCATGGCGGATACTCCCTTCTATGATGCCATTAATGGTGTCTGTATAAAGTGCCCATTCATCTTTTAGGGTCACGAGCTGCTCTATACCACCGTTTGTCAAGGAGTAGTATTTGCGCATGCGACCTTGGAACTCTCTAGAATAGGTTGTCAGAAAGCTATTGCCCTCCAATTTTTTGAGAATGGGATAGAGTGTAGATTCTTTGATATTAGCGATCAGCTTAATGGTTTGGCTAATCTCATAACCATAAGAATCATCTTGCTCCAGTACGGCCAAGATGAGAAATTCAATCAAGGCAGAGGATGTTGGAAAGTACATGGGAAACCTCCTTTTCTAATGTGTAAGATTTTTATATATAATTTTTCTACACATACATTGTACATCTAAAAGAAAGCCCTGTCAAGAGAAATGTGTAAAATTTTTATATATAAAAAACTTCTAGGCAAAACTAGAAGTTTAAAGGATTTTATCGGCTCTGTCCACTGTAAAGAGGGCCACAGTCATCAGGATATCGACGAGTAAGAGAGCAGCTACAGCTGGCACCCAAGAGTGAAAAAGGTCAAAACTGTAACCAAAGAGAGTCGGGCCAAAGGCTGCTAGGATATAGCCTCCTGTTTGAGATAGGCCGGACAATTGGGCTGTCTTTTCAGGAGCGCTTGTCTTGAGTGAAAAGTTGACCATGAGATAAGGGAAGAGGGCGCTGGTTGCGGTTCCGATGAGGAGATGGATGGCAAGCCAGTAAAAGAAATTACCGATTGGGAAAAAGAGCATGGAAATGCCGACCACACCAGCTAGTGAAACCAGAGTGAGCATGAGCTGACGGTTGCGAGTAGATAAGCTGGTTGTCAGGCTTGGGATGGTCATTGAAAAAGGAATGCTAATCAGGGAGAAGATAGAAGTCAGCAAGCCAGCTTCGTGACTGGATAGGCCTGCATGGATGGCCATAGTAGGTAACCAAGTCATAGCAGTGTAAAAGAGCAAGGATTGAAAACCTGCAAAGACAATAACTGCCCAGACCTGTTTATTACGTATAACCTTTGTTTTGCTTTTTTGTTTGGTTTGTGGAGCCAGTCTGTGATTATAGCGGTGATTAGGTAGCCAGACCAAAAAAGTTGCTAGACAGAGCAGGGTGAGGAGGATGATAAGTCCTTTCCAAGAACTGGCTTGTGTAATGGGCACAGCTAGATAGGACGCCAGAGCCGTTGCAATCCCCATAGAGGTTACATATAAGGTTGTCAGAAATCCAATCTTCTTTGGTTGATTGGCTTGGATGAGACTAGGAAGCAGAACATTGATGACTGCGATACTTGCCCCAACCATCAAGGTTCCTAGATAGAGCAGGGGCAGATTGATTAGTCGAATGAGAGAACCGATGGTCAAGAAGAAAAGGCTGTAGGTGAAGAGATGCTCCAAGCCGATTTTCTGAGCCAGTCGGGTAGAAAATAGCGAGAAGAGAGTAAACATGAGGAGGGGAAGGCTGGTCAAGACACCAAGCGAACTAACTTCTACTCCCAGCCCTTGCGAAATATCTCCCAATATAATGGGTAAAACAGTAAAAGGAGTCCGCAAGGAAACACCAATCAGGATAATACCTGGAACAAAAAAGAGTGATTGCTTTTTCATATAATACCTCTTCTAGCTGATTTTAATAACAGCTTATTTTAAGGTTTTTTCCTTATAATGTCAAGTAAGGTTTTGGGCTTTCAAGATAAAAATGGGAAAGTCTTGAAAATTATGATAAAATAGTGGAAGGAAATCTATACATTGGAGAAAAACTGTGTCTGAAAAGCAAAAAATCAGCGTATTGATGTCGGTCTATATTAAGGAAAATCCGATATTTTTAAAGGATGCTATTGAGAGTGTTCAAAATCAGACCCTGAAACCGAGCGAGTTAGTTCTGGTTGAGGATGGGCCTTTGACACCTGAGCTCTATCAGGTATTAGACCAGGTGGAAGCTGAGTCTGATATTCCAGTGAAACGCTATCCTCTTGAGCAGAATCAAGGTTTGGGTCTGGCTCTTCGACAGGGTGTTTTGCAGTGTCAGTATGATATTATTGCCCGTATGGATACGGATGATATAGCTGTTCCAGACCGTTTTGAGAAACAGGTTCAGCTAATGGAGAAGGACAAGCTCGACTTATTAGGTGGACATATTGCAGAATTTATTGACAATCCTGATGAGATCGTTTCTTACCGTCGTGTTCCGACTCAACATGAAGATATTGTGGTTTATCAAAGGATGAGAAGTGCCTTTAACCATATGACTGTCATGTTCAAGAAGGATATGGTTCTCAAGGCAGGCAACTATGAGGATGGGCTTTATATGGAAGATGACCTCCTCTGGCTCAATATGATTGCTGCAGGAGCTAAGACTGGAAACCTCGATCAAATCTTGTGTAAGGTTCGTGTCGGAGCAGGGATGTTTGAGCGTCGTGGGGGACTGCGTTACCTCAAACTCTATCGTCAAGCTCGTCAGCGCATACTGAAGCGAGGGCAAATTTCTTACCTGGAATATGCCAAGAGTGTTGCGATTCAGATGGTTGTTGCCCTTTGTCCAGGATTTGTCCGACAGTTTATTTTTATGAAACTATTACGAAAAAGCAAGTAAAAGATTGTAGCAAATCGTAAACTAGAGAAAAAGTGTTATAATAACAATATACCTATTCGGCTCTTTTAAGGAGGAGTAAATTTCTATGAATAAAAAACTCACAGATTATGTGA
>CAURTW010000140.1:0-3136 GCA_963527705.1 uncultured Streptococcus sp. | reverse complement strand
AACCTCCTCAAATACAATAAGAGAACGACTCAAAATTAAAAAGCTAGAGTTCCGCAATTGGAAATCTCTAGTTTTTTTGTGGCTGAGAACTATTTTGTTTCAGGTTCTTTATCTTCAATCAGGGGTTGGCGAGAGCCAACCTTATTTGATATAGAGTTCTTGATTTTTTAGGACAATTTCTCGTACACTTGCAAACTTCTTAAGTTTTTTGATTTCTTCTGGATGAGTGACGAGAGTGATAACGTAACCTTCCTTGCCCATACGGCCAGTACGTCCAGCACGGTGAGTGTAGGTTTCGATATCTCTTGGGACATCAAAGTTTACGACACATTCTAGGCTATCGATATCAATCCCACGAGCCAGAAGGTCAGTTGCAAGAAGCAGGGTTAGTTGCTTGTCTTTAAACTTTTCTAAGATGACTTTTCTAAATTTGACATTGACATCACTAGCGAGGGAAACAGCCAAGATATCCCGATACTGTAGTTTTTCTTCTGCACTTCCAAGGTCTGATAGGCTGTTAAAGAAGACAAGACCTCGGAAATCCTCTACATGAGCCAGTTTTCGTAGCATATCCACTCGGTGACGTTGATCTACCTGCATATAGAAATGTTGGATGTTGTCCAATTTTTGGTCAGAAAGATCAATGGTACGTGTGTTAGGCGCAATCTTTTCTTGGTCAAACTTGGTCGTCGCACTCATGTAGACGAGTTGATGGTCACGCGGTGCGTAGTGAGTGATTTTCTCAACAAAGTGAATCTGAGAATCATCTAGTAATTGGTCGAATTCATCCAGGATGATGGTTTCCACATTCATCATCTTGATTTTTTTCAGTTTAATGAGTTCAAAGATACGGCCAGGAGTTCCAATCAGAATTTCTGGTCCTTTTTTTAGGCGTTCAATCTGGCGTTTCTGACTTGAGCCTGATAGGAAGAGCTGAGCAGTCAAGCTGATAGCTTCAGCCCACGTTTTACATACGTCAAAAATCTGTCCAGCAAGTTCAGTATTTGGTGCTAGAATCAAGAGTTGTTGGGCCTTTTTCTTTTGTAGTCTGAGAAGACTTGGTAGAAGGTAAGCTAGGGTCTTACCAGTTCCTGTTGGGCTCACTCCTAGGAGGTTTTCTCCAGCAAGAAGGGGCTCAAATAGTTGAGTTTGAATGGGGGTGAATTCTTGGAAACCGAGTTGGTCACTCAGTTCTTGCCATTCAGTCGGTAGTTTGTTTTTCATTTTTCTGCCTCAAATCTAATGCCAGCAGTCTGGCGCATGGTATAAAGTAGCTCATGAACTGAACTTGCATCATTCAGCCAAGTTTGGTAGAGATTCAGATCTGGTTTCTGGATCATGTGTGCAAATGAAGCGACTTCCTCAGTCATCGTATGAGGAGCCTGTTGGATAGGGAGTTGGATTTGATTGCCTTGGTGGTCGGTAAAAATAGCCGAGCGAACATGCTCAATCGTGTTGAGGGTCAAGGTACCATCTGTCGTATAAATCTCGCAAGGAAGATTGGAAGTGATGTTTTTCCCAGCCTTGATATGAACTTGAAAGTCAGGGTAGAAGAGGATTCCGTCTCCATTTAGGTCCATGCTATTGTCAAGCTGTTGAGCCTGATAGGTCGCGTCTTGAGCTTTTCCAAAGAGACGAACGGCAGCGTAGAGAGGATAAATTCCCAAATCCATAAGCGCTCCACCAGCAAAACGGTCTGAAAAGACATTTGGTATCTCCCCAGCCAACAAGTTAGGCATTTTGGAAGAATACTTAGCATAGTTGAAATCTGCCCCTAAAATTTGCTTGTCTGCTAAAAAGTTTTTGATAGTTATAAAAGCTTTTTCATGGTAATTGCGAGCTGCTTCGAATATAAAACAGTGATTTTTCTCAGCTGTATGTCTCAAATCTAGCCATTCTTGTGGCTGAGTGACAGCTGGTTTTTCAAGAATGACGTGTTTACCTGCAGACAAGGCAGCTTTTGCCTGAGCAAAATGCAAGGAGTTTGGGCTAGCAATATAGACCACATCAAAGGAGCTCTTGAAGAAGTCCTCTAATTGATCAAAGAGTTGGATATCCTGATAGCGAGAAGCAAAGGTTGCCGCAGTTTCTAGTTTTCTAGAATAGACTGCGACCAGCTTGTATTCTCCACTGGTATGGGCTGCTTCTATGAAGTGGTGGCTGATAGCCCCTGTTCCGATGACACCTAATTTAAGCATAGTTACTCCTTTTCCAATTTCAAATCCTTCTTTCATTATAACATAGATAGACAGGACTATCCAACAGAGGGGAAAAAATTTCAAATAAGCTACTAGGTCTTTTCCAAAGAAAGTGGTACAATAATGAGATGAGTAAATGAAATGGGAGGGAAAATGAGATTATTACCGATAAGAAAAATATCACGTCAGTCTAAGAGACTAGCGCTTTTTTTGACTTTTTGTGCAGGTTATGTAGATGCCTATACGTTTATTGTGCGAGGGAATACTCTTGTAGCTGGACAAACTGGGAATGTCGTCTTTCTTTCAGTAGAATTAATTCAAAATAATGTTTCAGATGTTAGGGACAAGGTTCTCACCTTGCTAGCTTTTATGATGGGGGTCTTTTTATTAACTGTTTATAAGGAAAAATTGAGAATTGTGAAAAAACCGATTCTGTCACTGATTCCTTTGGCAATCTTATCAATCATTATTGGTTTTGTGCCTCAGACTGTGGATAATATCTATCTAGTACCACCCTTGGCCTTCTGTATGGGATTGGTGACAACTGCTTTTGGAGAAGTGTCGGGTATTGCCTACAATAATGCCTTTATGACAGGGAATATCAAACGAACAATGCTGGCTTTTGGAGATTATTTTCGGACCAAGCACACTCCTTTTTTACGTGAAGGGATTATCTTTGTTAGCCTGCTTAGTAGTTTTGTCCTTGGCGTTGTCTTTTCAGCTTATTTGACGATTTTCTATCATGAAAAGACCATTCTTGGTGTTCCTATTATGATGAGTATTTTTTACCTCAGCATGCTTTTTGCCTCTTGGCAGAAAAAAGTAAAAGAAAAAGCTTCATTTTAGGTGTTATTACTTGTAAGAAAATAGGAGATATGCTATACTTGAAGAGTTGACTATGCACGATCCTGTGCAACCGCACGAACATCGTTGCTTGA
>CAURTW010000139.1:0-3161 GCA_963527705.1 uncultured Streptococcus sp. | reverse complement strand
TTGTTGGACGAATTTGCCCACGCTTTGAACCAAGCGGATGCAGTTTACCTAGCGCAAATCTATGGATCTGCTCGTGAAGTAGATCATGGTGATGTTAAAGTGGAAGACCTAGCCAACAAAATCAACAAGAAAAACCAAGTTATCACAGTTGAAAATGTTTCTCCACTCCTTGACCATGACAATGCTGTCTATGTCTTTATGGGAGCAGGAGATATCCAAACATATGAGTATTCATTCGAGCGTCTCTTGTCTGACTTGACAAGCAATGTTCAATAGGAAGTTTTCATGGAAATTCCAATTAAGATCATTCAGGCAAGTAAGTCTGATTTGGCTGAGATAGAGGAACTTCAGGCTTCATCTTTTCCAGCTGAAAAGCAGCAACCTTCCCATATTTTAGAAGAAAGTATCCGTAAGTGTGCGGATACCTTTCTTCTAGCTAGGGATGAAAATCAGCTTCTGGGCTATGTTCTAGGTGGTCCTTACCCACACAATCCGAAATGTCTAGAAATACATTCTTTAGTCATCGAGGCTGACCATCAGAGACAGGGATTGGGAACGCTTCTTCTTGCGGCTTTGAAAGATGTGGCAGTTGAGCTGGATTACAAAGCTATTCGTTTGAAGAGTCCGGATGAGTTGCTTTCCTATTTTGAAATGAACGGTTTTATTGATGAAGAAGAGACAGATTCGCTTTATGCAGCTAGTCAATGTTTTAGTATGATTTGGTTTAATCTCTTTTTTTAGGAGGCACAATGGAAATTAGGAAAGCAAGATTAGAAGATTTAGATCATATCGTTGAGATTGAACTAGAAAATTTTTCGATCGAAGAAGCCATTCCTCGCTCTGTTTTTGAGGCGCATTTGCGAGAAATTCAGACCTCTTTTCTAGTTGCAGAAAAAGAGGGTAAGATTATTGGTTATATAGAGGGACCAGTTGTCCCCCACCGCCATCTGCAAGATCAGTCTTTTACAGAAGATATACAAGATTATAGTCATGAGCCTGGTGGTTATATCTCTGTGACCTGTCTTTCTATTGCCAAGGAGGCACAGGGCCTTGGACTTGGCCAGAAATTATTAACAGCCTTGAAAGAGTTGGCTCTTGAACACGAAAGAGAAGGCATTAACCTAACCTGTCATGACTATCTCATTGCCTACTATGAAAAACATGGATTTGTCAATGAAGGCCAGTCCCAGTCAACCTTTGCAGGAGAAACCTGGTATGATATGGTCTGGGAAGCTAAAAAATAAGCTAGAAAAGCATGCTAGGTTGCTTTTCTTTCGTTTTTAAGATATAATATTATGGATTGTCAACGAGGAGGATAAACTTTTGAGTGAAAAGCCAAGAGAAGACGAAAAATTAAGCTTTAAAGAGCAGATTTTACGCGATTTAGAAAAAGTAAAACGTAATGAAGGGACTCGCCAAGAGGCCACTGAACTTGCAGAGAAAAAAGAAGCTCTATTTGTCCCTGAAACAAAACTCGCAGATGAAGATGTTATGGTTGCATCCCTATCAGCTGTTGAAAAAATTATGGAGAATGCACCACGTGTTCCAAAACATCCTAGTGAGGATATGCCTGCATCACCGGCAGATGAATCGAGAGTAGAAGCTCCGATTACTCCTCGTCACCCTAGTCAAGATGTTCCAGCTTCACCAGTTGAAGCAAGTCCATCAAGACCGGTTCCAGGGCCAGAGACTAATCGTCCACAAAAGGTCGAAGAAGATTTCAACGTAACTCCAACAAGAGTAGCTGTTTCTTATAAGACTGAAGCTAAAAAAGAGCCTCAGAAAGAAGTAACAAAACCAGAACCAGTTATGGAAACGGAAGCTGTTGAAGTCATTTCTGAAACTCCGAGTCGTAGTCGTCGTGAGACTGTTAAACCTGTCAAGAAGAAAAAATCACATTTGAAGGCTTTCTTCATTTCTCTACTGATTTTCCTTGCCTTGATTTCGGCAGGTGGTTACTTCGGTTATCAGTATGTCCAGTCATCTTTATTACCAGTTGACGCTAATTCTAAGAAGTATGTAACCGTTCAAATCCCAGAAGGAGCCAATGTCCAAGAGATTGGCTCAGCACTTGAACATTCTGGTGTGATTAAACACGGAGTGATTTTTGCTTTTTATGCTAAATATAAAAATTATTCAGATTTGAAGGCTGGATATTACAATTTGCAAAAGAGCATGAGTACAGAGGATATCATTAAGGAACTCCAAAAAGGTGGTACTCCTGAACCTCAAGAACCTTCACTTGCAGATTTGACTATTCCAGAAGGATATACGATTGATCAAATTGCCCAAGCTGTAGGCCAATTACAAGGTGAATTTAAAGAGCCTTTGACAGCGGAAGCCTTCTTGGCTAAAGTGCAAGATGACAACTTTATCAGTCAAGAAGTTGCTAAATATCCAAATCTACTCGAAAGCTTGCCAACGAAAGAAAGTGGAGCTCGTTACCGTTTGGAAGGTTATCTTTTCCCAGCGACCTACTCTATCAAGGAAAGCACAACTATTGAAAGTTTGATTGATGAGATGCTGGCAGCTATGGATAAGACCTTGACTCCGCACTATAGTGCAATCAAGTCTAAAAACTTGACAGTCAATGAATTGCTAACAATTGCGTCACTTGTTGAAAAAGAAGGTGCTAAGACTGAAGATCGTAAGTTGATTGCAGGTGTCTTCTACAACCGCTTGAATCTTGGAATGCCACTTCAAAGCAATATTGCAATCTTGTATGCCCAAGGGAAACTTGGCCAAAATATCAGCCTAGCAGACGATGCTGGAATTGATACATCGATTAATTCACCATACAATGTTTATACAAAACCTGGTTTGATGCCTGGTCCAGTAGATAGTCCAAGTCAGGACGCGATCGAAGCAAGTATCAACCAAACAAAGAGTGAGAACCTATACTTTGTAGCCAATGTTACAGATGGTAAAGTCTATTACGCAGTGACACAGGAAGAGCATGATCGTAATGTAGCTGAACACGTCAATAGCAAGCTTACTCAAAATAGTAGTTCAAACTAAGACTACAAAAATGAGAATCTCAGATAGAGATTCAATACTATCGAAAGAAAGTTGAGAAAAATGGCAGAAAAAACATATCCTATGACCCTTGCGGAAAAGGAAAAACTTGAAAAAGAATTAGAAGAATTGAAATTGGTCCGCCG
>CAURTW010000138.1:0-3189 GCA_963527705.1 uncultured Streptococcus sp. | reverse complement strand
TTGGTGATGAATTGGCTAAAAACATCGCTAAAGGATTTGTTAACGGTAAATACGATGGTGGACGTCACCAAATTCGTGTCGACATGTTGAACAAAATGTGCTAATTAGATTACAGTAAGAAAGGTAAGTTAAAAATGAGAATTGCAATTGGATGTGACCACATCGTAACAGATGAAAAAATGGCGGTTTCAGAATTTTTGAAATCAAAAGGATATGAAGTCATTGACTTTGGTACATATGACCATACACGTACTCACTACCCAATATTTGGTAAAAAAGTAGGGGAAGCTGTAACTAGCGGTCAAGCTGATCTTGGAGTATGTATCTGTGGTACTGGTGTTGGTATCAACAACGCTGTCAACAAAGTTCCAGGAGTTCGTTCTGCCTTGGTTCGTGATATGACCACAGCTCTTTATGCTAAAGAACAATTGAACGCCAACGTTATCGGTTTTGGTGGTAAGATTACTGGTGAATTGCTCATGTGTGACATCATCGAAGCTTTCATCCATGCTGAATACAAACCATCAGAAGAAAACAAAAAATTGATTGCGAAAATTGAACACATTGAAAGTCACAATGCTCAACAGACAGACGCAAACTTCTTCACTGAATTCCTTGAAAAATGGGATCGCGGAGAATACCACGACTAAGAGGTGGCCTATGATTTTAACAGTCACAATGAACCCATCCATTGATATTTCCTATCCCTTGGATGAGTTGAAGATTGATACTGTCAATCGTGTGGTGGATGTAACCAAAACTGCTGGTGGTAAGGGACTCAATGTTACCCGAGTACTTTCAGAATTTGGGGATTCTGTTCTTGCTACCGGTTTAGTGGGTGGCAAACTTGGTGAGTTTTTGGTTGAACATATCGATGATCAAGTAAAGAAAGATTTCTTCTCAATTCAGGGAGAAACTCGTAACTGTATCGCTATTCTCCACGGAGACAACCAAACAGAAGTTCTTGAAAAAGGTCCTGAAGTATTGGAACAGGAAGGTCAAGACTTTTTGGAACATTTCAAAAAACTCTTGGAGTCAGTTGAAGTAGTAGCTATCTCAGGTAGTCTGCCAGCTGGCCTTCCGGTTGATTACTATGCGAGCTTGGTAGAACTTGCTAATCAAGCTGGTAAGCCTGTAGTCTTGGACTGCTCTGGTGCAGCGCTTCAGGCGGTTCTTGAATCACCACATAAACCAACAGTCATCAAACCAAATAATGAGGAATTGTCTCAACTTCTAGGAAGAGAAGTTTCTGAGGATTTGGATGAATTAAAAGAAGTTCTTCAAGAACCTTTGTTTGCAGGTATTGAATGGATTATCGTTTCACTTGGTGCCAACGGTGCCTTTGCCAAACATGGTGACACTTTCTACAAGGTAGATATTCCTAGAATTCAGGTGGTAAATCCTGTTGGATCTGGAGATTCTACTGTAGCAGGAATTTCTTCAGGACTTCTTCATAAAGAATCGGATGCAGAATTACTCATCAAGGCAAATGTCCTTGGTATGCTCAATGCTCAAGAAAAAATGACTGGTCATGTCAACATGGCCAACTATCAAGCTCTATATGATCAATTAATAGTAAAAGAGGTATAAAATGGCTTTAACAGAACAAAAACGTGCACGCTTAGAAAAACTTTCTGATGAAAATGGAATCATCTCAGCTCTTGCATTTGACCAACGTGGTGCTTTGAAACGCCTCATGGCTCAACACCAAACAGAAGAACCAACTGTAGCTCAAATGGAAGAACTTAAAGTTTTGGTAGCAGATGAATTGACTAAATACGCTTCATCTATGCTTCTTGACCCTGAGTATGGACTTCCAGCAACTAAAGCTCTTGATGAAAAAGCTGGTCTTCTCCTTGCTTATGAAAAAACAGGTTATGACACAACAAGTACAAAACGTTTGCCAGACTGCTTGGATGTTTGGTCTGCAAAACGTATTAAAGAAGAAGGTGCAGATGCAGTTAAATTCTTGCTTTACTATGACGTAGATAGCTCAGACGAACTCAACCAAGAAAAACAAGCTTACATCGAACGTATCGGTTCTGAATGTGTGGCTGAAGATATCCCATTCTTCCTTGAAATTCTTGCTTACGATGAAAAAATTGCTGATGCAGGTTCTGTAGAATACGCGAAAGTAAAACCACACAAAGTTATTGGTGCTATGAAAGTCTTCTCAGACCCACGCTTTAACATTGATGTCTTGAAAGTAGAAGTTCCTGTTAACATTAAATATGTTGAAGGATTCGCTGAAGGTGAAGTAGTTTATACACGTGAAGAAGCAGCAGCCTTCTTCAAAGCACAAGATGAAGCAACTAACTTGCCATACATCTACTTGAGTGCTGGTGTATCAGCTAAACTCTTCCAAGATACTCTTGTATTTGCTCATGAATCAGGTGCAAACTTTAACGGAGTTCTTTGTGGCCGTGCTACATGGGCTGGATCAGTTGAGGCTTACATCAAAGATGGTGAAGCAGCAGCTCGCGAATGGCTTCGCACAACTGGTTTTGAAAACATTGACGAACTCAACAAAGTTCTTCAAACAACAGCGACTTCATGGAAAGAACGCGTGTAAGAAAGCCCTCCTAGTTTAAGAACATGAATCTAAAAAATTTTTAAAAAAAGTTATATGTAAAGGTTTACAAAAAAACTTACTTGTGCTATACTTAAATCACAAGTTAATACAAGGTGAGTGTTACTAAGTAATATTAGGCATGATCACAGGTGAATTAGAAATCAAAGGATTTTCTAGTTCATTTGTGGTCATTTTTTGTACTCATATACCTTTAAGATATAAAAGGAGGTTGACATGTATCGAATTCTAAATCCAATGAATCACAATGTCTCGCTTGTCAGAAATGATAAAGGAGAAGAAGTGATTGTGATTGGTAAGGGGATTACATTTGGAAAGAAGAAAGGGGATTTGATTGCTGAACATCAGGTTGAGAAAATCTTTCGGATGAAGACCGAAGAGTCGAGAGAAAACTTTATGGCTCTCCTCAAAGATGTTCCGCTTGATTTTATCACAGTGACTTATGAAATCATTGATAAGCTATCAAAGAAATATCATTATCCGATTCAAGAGTATCTCTACGTAACCTTGACAGATCATATTTACTGTTCTTATCAAGCTCTAGCACAAGGAAGGTACAAGGATAGTAATCTGCCAGATATTTCCACTAAGTATCCTGT
>CAURTW010000137.1:0-3222 GCA_963527705.1 uncultured Streptococcus sp. | reverse complement strand
ATGCGAAAAATCAGGATTGGAATATGTATGGTCAAGAAGCTCATGAAAATATTACGATTGCAGTAGCTCCAAAAATTACTGTATCTAATGTTGAAGCGTATGCAACAAAAGTTCCAGTATCTGTTTCTAACGGTGCTAATAAAGCAGAAATTACAATGCCAGATGGAACAGTGACAAAATTAGTTGTAAAAGATGGCAAATGGACTGTAGCTGCAGGAACTACTAATACAGCTGTAAAAGAAGGAGATCAATTAGGAGATGCTTCAGCAACAGCAGATTCTAAAATTAATATTCCAGTTACTTCAGATTCTACACAATATGTTGGGGTAGATAGTATTGCAGCTAAAGCAACTACTGATAAAGTTCGTGCGGACTTACAACGTGAAGTTGTGAAAGTGAAAGATGCAAATAATAAAGAATATACAGCTACATTTAATAGTGCAACTGGTAAATATGCTCTTTCAAATGAAGATGCCTATGTCTTAAAAGATAATGGAGATGGAACTACAACATTAACAGAACGTCGAGTTTATACAGATGCAAAAGCAGATGGAAGTGTTGACTATATTGTATACGAATTTACTCGTACATGGAATGCAACATCTTCAGCAGCTACTTTAACAGAAAAAGTTGCAGAAATTCGTAAAAATGGGGAAGTAACAGCAGTAGGAGATGTAACTCGTACAGTTACTGCATTACCAAAAGCACAAACGGCTGATACAAAAGGAGTTACGGTTACTGTAACTTATGATTCAGCAACAAATAAATGGACTGCTTCTGACGGTTCTACAGTTACTGCTGAAAAATCAAATGCAGGATGGAAGATTTCTACAGATTCAGGATTTAAAGGATATGTAGCTTTCCGTGAAGCAACAGGAACAGACGTGGCTTCTATTCAAAATGATAAGCCAGAAGGAACATCAACAAGTTATGCAGATACACAAGGAAATTCTGTAGACTTATTGAAATCATCAAAAGCAAATGTAGCATTTGAAGATAAAATTGACGATGAGTCAGATGATGCTCAATCTGAAACAATTAAAACTAAATTAACGGTAACTTCACCAAGTGGAGCTAAAAAAGAATTTAACTTAGCAGAAGCAGAAGAAAAAGCATTTATTCAAGCGCAACGTACTGCAGCAGAAAAAACAAAAGCAGCAGCAGAAGCGATTGCGAACGCTCGAGGAGCAAATAATGAATTAGCGAAAATTCAAGAATTAGTAGACCGTCAAGATAGAATTGTAGAAGATGCTCAAAAAGCTTTAGACGATTTAAATCTTCGTACAATTTCACCAACAGCACAAGACTTAGCTGAGAAAAAATTAAAAGCAGCAAAAGAACAACAAGCATCACTAAGAGCAGAATTAGATAAAGCAACAGCAGCATTACCAGATGTAGAAGCAAAAGTAAAATCAGCTCGTGATGAAGCTCTTGCAGCTGAAAAAGCTGTAGAAACAGCTCGTGAAGCATTGAAAACAGCAGCTGAGAAAAATTTAGCAAACCCAGAAATCGCAGCATATACATTAGGTGAGTATGGAAGTTATAAAGTAACAGTAAGATCTGTTGACTCAAACGGTGTTGTAACAACTCCAACAGTAGGAAAAACAGATTCAGGAGAAGTTACAGAAGATGCAGTTGCAGAAACAACTTACTACATCGTAGTTTCTAAACCTGAAAAATCTTCTGGTGCAGAAGGACAAGAACAAACTGATTCAATGGAAAAAGGATTCAAGACTGGTTTACCAAATGATGCAGAAGTATCTGACTACAAACTAGTTGATCCAGAATCAGGTAAAAAAGTAAATTCTGTAACTACTGATGAAGGTACTTATGAAATTGATGAAAATACAGGTAAAGTGAACTTCACACCAGCTCCAGGATTTATTGGTACGGCTAAACCTTTAACAGTTTCAGCTAATGTAACGTTAACAGGAGATGATGGTCAACCAGTAGTAGTAGAATCTTCAACTACTTACACACCAACTGTATATGGTGTTAAACCATCAAATGATAAAACTAAAGGAAAACAAGGACAACCTCAAGAATCTAAATCAGGAAAAGATCGTTTCTCTGAATTAAACACAGGAACTAATACTCCAGATAAGACTAATGTAGACTGGTCTACAGCTAAGTACTCACTAGAAGGTGCTGATGAAGAAGGTAAAGTTGTAGTACCTGGAGAAGGAACTTATACTATCGATAAAGATGGTAAAGTAACATTTACTCCAGAAGAAGATTACGTAGGAACTGGAGAAGGTGTAACTGTTGTAAGAAAAGATAAAGCAGGAAAAACAATTGCTGCTAAATACACTCCAACAGTTCGTCCAGGTACAGACTATGTAGATGAAAATGGTAAAGAAATTCCAGGATTCCCAAGTGAAGATGGAACAACACCGAAGAAAGATAATGTTCCAGAATACAGATTCGTAGAAACGAAGAAACTTCCAAATGGAGATACAGAACATATCTACGAAAAAGTAACTACATTCTTTAAAGATAAAGATGGTAAGGAACTTCCAAATACACCTTCTGAAAAAGGTATTGTTGAGAAGAAAGATGTGCCAGGTTATAAATTCCTAGAGACGAAGAAACTTCCAAACGGAGATATCGAACACGTATATGAAAAGGTTGTAACGCCAACACCTACTCTAACTCCATTTGAATACAAAGTCATCACAACTTATGTAGATGAAAACGGAGAATTAATCATTCCGGATGAAAATGGTTCACATCCAGGTAAAGAATTAAAAGGATATGAAATCGTTCGTACTGAAAAAGATGAGAATGGAAATGTCCGTAATATTTACCGTAAAGTGACAACACCAGAAACATCTATCATCACAACTTTTGTGGATGAAAATGGTAACCCAATTCTTCCAAATGAAAATGGCGAAGTTCCAGCTAAGGATATCCCAGGATATGAATTAGTCAGAACAGAAAAAGATGCGAACGGTAATGTCCGTCATGTTTATCATAAGATTCAAGAAACAATACAAGAGCAACCAGTGCAACAAATATCAGAAAAAGAAGCTGAGGCTAAACAAGAGTTGCCTAACACAGGTACAGAAGCTAATGCTAGCCTAGCAGTACTTGGACTTCTTGGAGCCCTAGGTGGATTTGGACTTCTTGCTCGCAAGAAAAAAGAAGACTAAAAACTCATAGTTTTTAGATTCTGGGACAATAGTCTCTTATCTCCAAAAAAAGCAACGGCAAATCCGTTGC
>CAURTW010000136.1:0-3278 GCA_963527705.1 uncultured Streptococcus sp. | reverse complement strand
CTCCCTCAAGAAAATGTCATCGTTCAGAAATTAAAGGTCAAAGAGTTGATTGCTTTCTTTCAAAGCATTTACCCAAATCCCTTGAGCAACCAGGAAATCGATCAACTATTGCAGTTTGACCAGCAACAAAAAGAGCAATTCGCAGAAAAATTGTCAGGTGGACAAAAACGTCTCTTCTCTTTTGTCTTGACCTTGATTGGGCGACCAAAGCTTGTCTTTTTAGATGAACCAACTGCTGCCATGGATACTTCAACTCGTCAACGCTTTTGGGAAATTGTTCAGGAACTAAAAGCTAAGGGAGTTACCATTCTCTATTCCTCCCATTATATCGAAGAGGTAGAGCATACAGCGGACCGAATCTTGGTCTTGAATAAAGGAGAGTTGATTCGCGATACAACACCTCTAGCCATGCGCAGTGAGGAGATTGAAAAGCACTTTATCCTTCCTCTAGCATACAAGGAAGTCATTGAGCAGTCTAACTTGGTTGAAAACTGGTCACAAAAACAAGATGCTTTGCAAGTAGTCACACGAGAAGCGGATGCTTTTTGGGAACTGTTAGTTCAAGCAGGATGTAGCATACAAGAAATCGAAGTTAATAACCGTAGTTTGCTAGATACAATCTTTGAAGAAACACAAAAGGGAGATGGCTAAGATGAAACGATGGATAGCATTAAATAAGATAGAATTTCTATTGACCAAACGGCAACTAGTCTATTATTTATTATCAGTAGGGATGCCGACAGCCTTCTATTTATTCTTTTCAGGCATGTACCAGGAAACACCAGGTGGACCGGCTAATTTTATGCGCGACTACCTCATCTCCATGACGGCTTTTTCCATGATGTCGACAGCTATGTTTTCATTCCCAACTGTTTTACATACCGATAAAATCAATAACTGGCAGAAAACATTGCGCCATACCCCTGTAAATATGGTAGAATATTATCTATCAAAGATAACAAGTATGATGATTGATTATTTGGTCTCAATCCTGGTTGTTTTCTCAGTTGGGCACTTGGTCAGAGGTGTGGATATGTCTTTAGGAAGCTGGATTGGGGCTGCGTTCTTGCTGATAGTAGGAAGTGTAGCTTTTGTAGCGCTTGGCTTGACCTTGACACTCTTGCCTTCTAGTCAGCTGATGTCTGTCGTGGGCAATCTTCTCTATCTAGGCTTGGCTGTTTTAGGCGGACTCTGGATGCCCATCTCTTTATTTCCAGACTGGATGCAAGCAATCGGGAAGTGTCTACCAACTTATCAGTTGATGGAGTTGCTCAAGACCTTCTTAAACGAGGGTGGCATCAATTTATCAGCCACAGTTTATCTACTTGTTTTTTCAGCAGTTTTGTTTGGTTTGACCATTTACCTTCAAGGTCATAAGGAGAATTCTTAATGCTTGAAAGACTGAAAAGCATACACTATATGTTTTGGGCCAGTTTAATTTTTATGATTTTCCCCATCCTACCTGTAGTGACTGGGTGGCTTTCTGTCTGGCATTTATTGATTGATATTCTATTTGTAGTGGCATATTTGGGTGTTTTAACAACTAAGAGCCAGCGCCTATCTTGGCTATATTGGGGTCTCATGCTGACTTATGTAGTTGGGAATACTGCCTTTGTTGCTGTTAATTATATCTGGTT
Source organism: uncultured Streptococcus sp. (assembly GCA_963527705.1). Classification (GTDB taxonomy): domain Bacteria; phylum Bacillota; class Bacilli; order Lactobacillales; family Streptococcaceae; genus Streptococcus. The sequence goes on along the minus strand of CAURTW010000136.1, from coordinate 1,641 downwards.
CTTCTTTTTCCTTTCTAACCTCTTAAGTTATCATTTTGGCGTACGTAGTTTAAAGTCTTTACATGTCTGGACTTTTCTTCTTGCTCAAGTCCTTGTTGTGGGCCAACTGTTGATTTTTCAGAGAATCGAAGTTGAGTTTCTATTCTATCTACTTGTAATTCTTACTTTTGTCGATTTAATGACTTTTGGATTGGTTCGGATTCGGATTGTGGAGGATTTGAAAGAAGCGCAGGCTAAGCAAAATGCCCAGATAAATCTATTGCTTGCTGAAAATGAACGCAGTCGTATCGGTCAGGATTTGCATGATAGCTTGGGGCATACCTTTGCTATGCTGAGTGTCAAGACAGATTTAGCCTTGCAGTTGTTTCAGATGGAGGCTTACCCACAGGTGGAAAAGGAATTAAAAGAAATTCACCAGATCAGCAAGGATTCCATGAATGAAGTGCGAACCATTGTGGAAAATCTTAAGTCTAGAACTTTGACATCCGAACTAGAGACTGTGAAAAAGATGTTAGAAATTGCTGGGATTGAGGTTCAAGTTGAGAATCAATTGGACAAGGCTAGCTTGACCCAGGATGTGGAGTCGACAGTTGCTATGATTTTGTTAGAACTAGCGACCAATATCATCAAGCATGCTAAAGCGTCTAAAGTCTACTTAAAATTAGAACGGACAGAGAAAGAACTCATTCTAACAGTGAGAGATGATGGCTGTGGCTTTACTTCTATAAAGGGGGATGAGCTCCATACAGTTCGAGATCGTGTTCTTCCATTTTCGGGAGAAGTAAAGGTAATTAGTTGGAAGCAACCGACAGAAGTTCAGGTTCGACTACCTTATAAGGAGAGAAAGTAGATGAAAGTATTAGTCGCAGAAGATCAAAGTATGTTGCGAGATGCCATGTGTCAGTTGCTCACGCTTCAACCGGATGTAGAGTCTGTCTTTCAAGCCAAGAATGGGCAAGAAGCAATCCAACTATTAGAAAAGGAGTCTGTAGATATCGCCATCCTTGACGTAGAAATGCCTGTTAAGACAGGTCTTGAAGTCTTGGAGTGGATACGAGCAGAAAAGCTTGAAACAAAGGTGGTTGTGGTGACGACCTTCAAGCGCCCTGGGTATTTTGAACGTGCGGTCAAGTCTGGAGTGGATGCTTATGTATTAAAGGAACGAAGCATTGCAGATCTTATGCAAACCTTGCACACCGTCCTCGAAGGACGTAAGGAGTATTCTCCTGAATTGATGGAAGTGGTGATGACGCATCCTAATCCATTAACAGAGCAAGAAATCGCAGTTTTAAAGGGAATCGCTCAGGGTTTCTCTAACCAAGAAATTGCAGATCAACTTTATCTATCCAACGGAACAGTCCGAAACTATGTCACCAATATTCTTTCGAAACTAGATGCAGGTAATCGAACAGAGGCAGCTAATATCGCGAAAGAATCTGGTTGGTTGTGATACTATCATATCTCGAAAACCATTATGTGCTAAAATTGATGGGATTGAATGGAACAATACTAACTTTAGGAGGGTGGGATTCCTCCTTTTGGTTTAGTCTAAGGTGGTACCACGGAGATAAAATTGCTAAATTCCTCAAAACATATTCTATTTTAGGTTTGTGAAAATCACTTTTTTATGGTAGAATGTAA
>CAURTW010000135.1:0-3310 GCA_963527705.1 uncultured Streptococcus sp. | reverse complement strand
ACTCTCTCTTGTCACTTCTTTCTATTCTACCATAAAGTCCAGTTTTTGAAGGACTTTTACTAGAATACAAGGGTTGCTATATCTATTTGCTATTTTGAACATCAAAAAAGAGGGGTGCTCCCTCCTTACGAATTTAATTCTGCCAAGTCATCTAGATACTGGTTGTTAATGACTGCCAAGATATAGGCATCTGCCCTCAAGAGGTCATTAGGGCCAAATTGGACATCCAAGGGTGAATTTTCTTGTTCACGGAATCCTAGGACATTGAGGTTATATTTGCCACGTAGATCCAGCTGGCTCAGACTTTGACCTGCCCAAACACTCGGAATTTTCATCTCTACGATAGACACATTTTTATCCAGCTGAAAGACATCAACATTGTTATGAAAGAGAATGGTCTGCGCTAGAGACTGCCCCATTTCATACTCAGGTGAAATCACCGAGTCAGCACCGATTTTTTCTAGCACCTTCTTGGCTGTCTGACTTTTGACCTTGGCAATAACCCTTGGTACCCCTAGACTCTTACAATGCATAACTGCAAGCACACTCGATTCCAGATTTTCCCCTGTTGCCACTACAACCGTATCACAGGTATCAATTCCTGCAGTTCTGAGGAGTTCCTCGTCTGTGATATCGCCAACAACTCCACGCGCCAAAACTGGCTCAAATTGATTGATGCGCTCTGCGTGGTCGTCAATAGCAATGATATTCATATCTTGCTTGGCTAGGGCCGTCAGGACACTACTCCCGAAAATCCCCAAACCTAAAATTCCAATCGTACGATCTGACATCATTCTTCCTTTCTTATCCAATACTAATATCTGCTTTCATATACTGAATCAAATCTTTCTTATCAGGCTGGTAGTCAGCTAGACTAACCAGCAAGGTCAAGGGACCGATACGGCCAATAAACATGAGCACCATGACAATGCTAAGAGCTAGCTTGCCCAATTCTGGTGTCAGATTTGCCGTCACCCCAACTGTCGCAAGAGCTGAAATGGTCTCAAACATGAGGTAGATAAATCGCGGTGTTCCTTCTGCCGTAATTCCCAACAACATCAAGCCCAACAAGAAGGTCATCAAAAAGATAATGAAGACACTAAAGGATTTTTGGACTGTTCGAGCCTCAATGGTTCTCTGCGCAACATTGGCATGAGGCAAGCCCAGCAATTCACTACGCGCAAAGACCAACAAGACAAAGAAAGTCGTAATCTTGAGCCCCCCAGCCGTCCCTCCAGGCGCTCCACCCAGAAACATCTGTAGGATATAGATAAACAAGGTCACAGGTCGAGCTTGAGTATAGTCAATAGAAGCAAAACCGGCCGTTCTCATGCTGACGGTTTGGAAAAAGCTGACCAGCACTTTCTCTGGCACACTGAGATTGCCAATGGTTCCTGGATTGTGCCACTCCGTAAAGAGTGTGGATACTGTCCCAAACAGCAAAATCCCTGCAGTCAAGAAGAGGACTAGTTTGGTGTGGAAACGCAGACGGCGTTTTTTCTTCTTGTCAAACTGGGTTGCCAAGTCAAACCAGACCATAAAGCCAAGACCACCTGTGACAATCAAGCCAGCAATAACCAGATTGATTAAGGGATCCGTCTGAAAAGCCACTAAACTGCTACTGCCGAAATTATCAAAACCAGCATTACAAAAGGCTGAAATTGCTAAAAAGATAGAGGTGAAAATGCCTCGTCCCCAGCCGAACTCAGGAATAAAACGGAAACTTAGTAGAAAGGCACCCAAGCCCTCCACTAGAAAAGTCGTCAAAAAGATGGAGCGCATAAAGGCCTTCAGCGACCGAGCCTCCCCGTAACTGAAGCTCTCCTGAATGGTTTCACGACTGCGAAGACTGAGCTTTTGCTTCCCCTGAATATAAAAGACCCCGATAAAAGTCATGAGTCCCAGACCACCGATCTGTATCAAGAGCATACAGATCAACTGCCCCCAGACATTATAGGTAGTAGCCACTGGTTGCGTAAAAAGGCCAGTCACACAGACCATGGACACCGTCGTAAAAAGATGGTCAAAATAAGTGGCCTGAGAACCATTTGCCTGAACAAAAGGCAAACTCAAAAGAAGAGAGCCTATAAAAATAACTCCAGCAAAACTTAAAAAGATCCGACGAGCTGGCGAAAGTCCACCCAAGGCCCTTTCAATTTTTTTAAGAAATAATTTGAATAACATACATCCATTGTACCATAAAAAGAGGGAGAGTAGCTATATCTGAGAAGTTATCTCAAGGCAGAGTTCCAAGGCCTTCTCAAAAGCTTCTGAACCCCAGTCACGACTATCGTACTGGTCCAAGTCTGCTAAGGAATCAGCTGTGAACAACAATTCACCCCAGAGAACCCCTCGCAGTTGGGCTACTGCCGCAAGCGCAGAACACTCCATCTCCACAACAGCACAGCCTTCCTCCTTGCGATAAGCCACCTTTTCAGCTGTTTCTCGGTAAAAACCATCTGTGGTCCAGGTCATGACTTCTTCATAGGGAATCCCTCTGGCCTCCAAAACTTGCTCAATAGCAGCAATAGCCTCTGGCTGAATTTCCATATAACGAGAAGGGGCCACATAGTGATAACTAGCTCCTTCATCTCGCAGAGCGCGAACAGGGACTAGAAAGGCATTTTCTTCTATATCAGCCAGCACACCACAGGTTCCAGTGGAAATAATCTGCTCCACACCATAGCCAATCAACCAATCCATAAGCTGGGCTGCTGGAGCTGAACCAACAGGAGCCTGAGCCAGACAAAGTTCTTCGCCTTTGTAGTTCACGACATAAACTGGATAGGTCTTGGTGGCTGAAACGAATTCGCCGACACAGTCCGCCCCTACTTCCCTCGCATAGCGGTCAATCTCCTCACCTAAAAAAGCATAGACACACTTCTTAGGCAACTGCAAGTCTAGCACCTCGTGATTAGGCATGATAACCGCCTGAGGATTGTCATCAAACTCTAAAATAGGAATCGCATGTTTCTGAATCATAATCCACCTCCTCTGATTTTGTACTATTGTATCAAAAGCTGACCGAGTGTCAAGGAATTCTCTTTAGCAAGCCAGAAATCTCCTCTTCCATACACTTGAGAAATCGTTGCACCGCTGGAGAAGTCGGTTTCTGTTTTGGCAAAGCGATTGAGGACTTATGAAGAATACAAAATCCAACAACAAAAAAGACATGAATCTGAAATAAGCAGAACATGTCTTTTTTAGCTTGTTTGAAAGTCAAGTAAATAAATCTTAGCTCTTCTAGAACTCCCTTATTTCCACAAACCACCTAAAATCTGTTTTTCTAATAAGTCTAGGTCCTCTTCCT
>CAURTW010000134.1:0-3400 GCA_963527705.1 uncultured Streptococcus sp. | reverse complement strand
TCCCCTTTCTAGATACAGTTTAACAAATAAAAAAGCTAATTCGGTTCTTTTCTCCGTTCTGTTCCCTACACCGTCTCAACTGCACAAAAAAGAGAGGTCGTGCCTCTCTTTGGGTTATAATTCTGCAATTTGATTTAGGTTTACTTCTGCAACTGTGTCATTACCAAACATAGAGATAATCATCTTCACTTTATTGTTATCAATCTCTATAATCTTACCAGTATAATCTGCAAAGGCACCATCAATAATACGTACAGTTTGACCAACTTCAACATCGATATCAAACTCTTGTACAGTTTGTCCCATAGAAACCAAGATATCACGGATTTCTTGTTCCAATAATGGAGTTGGTTTTGATCTATTTCCGTGAGATCCGACGAATCCTGTAACGTTTGGTGTGTTTCGAACAACAAACCAAGCTTCATCAGTCATCACCATTTCTACAAGAACATAACCTGGAAAGCGATTCTCTTCTACTTCTTTTCTCTTTCCATTTTTTTCAACTTGCACTGTTTGTGTTGGAATTTCAACGCGTAGAATATTATCCAACATATTGTAGGTTTGTGCACGTTGTAATAGATTTTCTTTTACCTTATTTTCATAACCAGAATAAGTTTGTAAAACAAACCACCCTTTATCAAAACTATCCATGATATTTCCTTTCATAATAGAAGATCTCTAGTGTAAATAACTCCACTAGCCTTCTAAAAAATGTTAATAAATCGAATCAAACCTGAAACAATCAACTGGTCAAAAATGTAAATGATGACCACAAAGAAGGCTGTGTATTCCATAATAGAGCGAAAATCTCTCCAGCTTTCTTTGCGAGTTGGCCAAGTTGTTTCTTTAAGAAGTTTAAAAATATCCTTAATAAAACCCATCGTTCTCTCCTATCTCGTTTCTCTATGTGTCGTATATTTTCCACAATGTTTACAAAATTTATTTACTTCTAGTCGTGTTGGCTTGGGGTTCCCACTAATTTTGATTGAGTAATTCCTTGAACCACAAACTGCACAAGCTAGGCTTGCTTTTTTTAGTGCCATAACGCCTCCATCTTATCTATTATAACAAGAAAGCTAGGCTTTGACAAGCATCTTAGCGAAATAGATTGACTACCGAATCCCATATTGTTTGAGCCTTTTCCTTAATCTTAGCATCCGAGATAGCCCGACTAGCCTCATCTACCAGATTTTGTGCACGACTTCTAATATCAGAAAGGCTATTATCCGCCTGATTTTCTTCATTACTCTGTACTTGATTTCTTGTATTGGCTGGTGCAATTCCATTTTGCTTATAAGCATTTTCAACCGTAAAGGTACTTCCTGGCGTATAAGGTAAAATGGTATTTGCAATGTTTCTAAAGACATGGGCTGCACCGTTTGAAGTAGATCCTGCTAGATAGTGGCTTTCATCAGTGGTAGGGAAACCAAGCCAGTGACTAATCACTACATCCGGAGTATAACCAATCACCCACTGGTCACTTGTGTATTCAGGATTGAAAACAGCTTCAGTTGTTCCAGTTTTTCCTGCCATGACATAATCTGCAGGAGATGAACTAATACCGGTACCGTTGGTAAATGTCCCCAACATCATACTGGTCATCTTATCAGCTACAGACTTATCAATCACCCGTTTTTGTGAATTTTTATGGCTCGCAATGACCTGACCACTAGCATTTTCAATTCTACTAATAAAATGAGCTTCCGGCATTAAACCTTCATTTGCAAAGGCAGCATATGCTTGAGCCATTTGCAGAGGGTTGGTTTCAACACCACTTCCCAAGGCGACACCAAGAACACGGTCGACCTTTTCCATATTGAGTCCAAATTTTTCTCCTGCCTCAAAAGCCTTATCAACACCCAAATCATTAACAGTGGCAACAGCAGGTAGATTAAGCGATTCTGCCAAGGCTTGATACATAGGAACTTCTCGACTCGTTTTGATCCCTGCATAGTTATCAACCTTATAGCTGTCATACTGCATGGTATGGTTATCCAACTGCTTATTCAAAGCCCAGCCAGCTTCAACTGCAGGCGTATAAACAACTAAAGGCTTAATTGTAGAACCAGGGCTACGTTTTGATTGAGTTGCATAGTTGAAATTCCGGAATCCAGTTTTATCATTGCCAGCAACCTGACCGACAACTCCACGAACTCCCCCTGTTTTCGGTTCGAGAGCTACACTTCCTGATTGAGCAAATGTTCCATCCTCTGCCCTCGGAAATAGCGATGTGTTTTCATAAACAACCTGCATATTTGCTTGGTAATTTTGGTCCAGCTCTGTGTAAATGCGGTAGCCATTATTGACAATCTCTTCCTCTGTTAGATTATACTTGGAAACAGCTTCATTAACAACCGCGTCAAAATAAGAGGGGTAGCGGTAATCCGAAATTTTTCCTTCATACTTATCTTGTAATTGCGAAGTCATATCAACTTCAACAGCTTCGGTTTCTTGATTTTTATCAATATATCCTGCTGCAACCATATTCTGCAAGACAGTATCGCGCCGATTGGTAGAATCTTCTACAGAATTCAAAGGATTATACAGTTCCGGCCCCTTTAGCATTCCTGCCAGAGTCGCAGCTTGATCCAGACTCACTTCTGACGCAGAAACTCCAAAGTATTTCTTACTCGCATCTTCTACACCCCACACACCATTTCCAAAATAAGCGTTGTTAAGATACATGGTTAGGATCTGATCTTTGCTATATTTTTTAGTCAATTCTAAAGCCAAGAAAAATTCTTTTGCTTTTCTCTCGACTGTTTGATCCTGTGACAAATAGGCGTTTTTAGCCAGCTGTTGGGTAATAGTAGAACCACCACCTGAACGTCCAGCAGTTACAATAGCCAAGAAGAAACGCCCATAGTTAATCCCGTCGTTTTTATAGAAAGAACGATCTTCTGTCGCAATAACAGCATTCTGCAAGTTTTTATTGATGTCAGTCAGTTCAACGTAGGTTCCCTTTTGACCAGACAAGGCACCTGCCTCCTTTTCTTCACGGTCAAAAATGATAGTCCGAGTTTTCAAGGCATTTTGCAAATCGTTAACATTGGTTGACTTGGCTACAGCAAACAAATAGGTTCCAACTAGTAAGCCTGCGCTCAACCCCAGTATAATAACAATCTTTGTTAGATGATAGCGACGCCAGAATTTTCGAATTGGACCCACTTGGGCTAATTTTTTTCGATCACTACGAGAGCGACGTAAGCTAGTAGAATCAGAATCCTCTGATTCACTTGTTTCTTTTTTAAAAAGAGAAAGAAATTTCTCGAATAATTTATCTAATTTCATGCGTTTATTTTATCATCTTCATCATAGGAAGACAAGAATTTAGCTATTTCCTATCCAAATAGGGCTTTTTTTGTTACAATATCTGTATGCAATTCACATTTACATTACC
>CAURTW010000133.1:0-3430 GCA_963527705.1 uncultured Streptococcus sp. | reverse complement strand
CGAAACAAGAAGGACTATGAAATTTTAGAAGGTCTGCTCATTTTTGGAGAAAGTTTATTAGAGATAAAAGAATCAAAGGAAGCAATTTCCCTTTAACATTTTTCTTCTATAAAAGAGATAAAAATGGTACAATAATAATTTGAGGTAATAAAAATGAGATTAGACAAATATTTAAAAGTATCAAGAATTATCAAGCGTCGCACAGTCGCAAAAGAAGTAGCAGATAAAGGCAGAATCAAGGTAAATGGAATCTTGGCCAAAAGTTCAACGGACTTGAAAGTTAATGACCAAGTTGAAATTCGCTTTGGCAATAAGTTGCTACTTGTAAAAGTACTGGAGATGAAAGATAGTACAAAAAAAGAAGATGCAGCAGGCATGTATGAAATTATCAGTGAAACACGGGTAGAAGAAAATGTCTAAAAATATCGTACAATTGAATAATTCTTTTATTCAAAATGAACACCAACGTCGTCGCTATCTGATGAAGGAACGACAAAAACGGAATCGTTTCATGGGTTGGGTTCTTATTTTGATGATTTTACTGTTCATTTTACCAACTTATAATCTTGCTCAAAGCTATCATCAATTACTCCAAAGACGTCAACAGTTATCAGATTTGCAAACTCAGTATCAAACCTTGAGTGAGGAAAAGGAGAAAGAGACAGCTTTTGCCACAAAGTTGAAAGATGAAGATTACGCTGCTAAATACATGCGTGCAAAATATTATTATTCTAAGAATCGGGAAGCTGTTTATACGATTCCTGACTTGCTCCCAAGGTGATAAAATGGAAAATTTATTAGACGTAATAGAGCAATTTTTGAGTCTATCGGATGAAAAGCTGGAAGAGTTGGCTGATAAAAATCAATTATTGCGTTTACAAGAAGAAAAGGAAAGGAAGAATGCGTAAGTTCTTAATTATTTTGTTGCTACCAAGTTTTTTGACAGTTTCAAAAGTCGTTAGCACAGAAAAAGAAGTTGTCTATACTTCGAAAGAAATTTATTACCTTTCACAATCTGACTTTGGTATTTATTTTAGAGAAAAATTAAGCTCTCCCATGGTTTATGGAGAGGTTCCTGTTTATGCGAATGAAGATTTAGTAGTGGAATCTGGAAAATTGACTCCCCAAACAAGTTTTCAAATAACCGAGTGGCGTTTAAATAAACAAGGAATTCCAGTATTTAAGTTATCCAACCATCAATTTATTGCTGCAGACAAACGATTTTTATATGATCAGTCAGAGGTGACTCCAACAATAAAACAAGTATGGTTAGAATCTGACTTTAAACTGTATAACAGTCCTTATGATTTAAAAGAAGTGAAATCATCCTTATCAGCTTATTCGCAAGTTTCAACCGATAAGACCATGTTTGTAGAAGGAAGAGAATTTCTACATATTGATCAGACTGGATGGGTAGCTAAAGAATCAACTTCTGAAGAAGATAATCGGATGAGTAAAGTTCAAGAAATGTTATCGGAAAAATATCAGAAGGATTCATTTTCTATTTATGTTAAGCAACTGACTACTGGAAAAGAAGCTGGTATCAATCAAGATGAAAAGATGTATGCAGCTAGTGTTTTGAAACTCCCTTATCTTTATTATACGCAAGAAAAAATAAATGAGGGGATTTATCAGTTAGACACGACTGTAAAATACATATCTGCAGTCAATGATTTTCCAGGTTCCTATAAACCAGAAGGAAGTGGTAGTCTTCCTAAAAAAGAGGATAATAAAGAGTATTCTCTAAAGGATTTAATTACGAAAGTATCAAAAGAATCTGATAATGTAGCTCATAATTTATTGGGATATTACATTTCAAACCAATCTGATGCCACATTTAAATCCAAGATGTCTGCTATTATGGGAGATGATTGGGATTCAAAAGAAAAATTGATTTCTTCTAAAATGGCTGGGAAAGTTATGGAAGCTGTTTATAATCAAAATGGATTTGTATTGGATTCTTTGACTAAAACAGATTTTGATAATGAGAGAATTACCAAAGGTGTTTCTGTTAAAGTAGCTCATAAAATTGGAGATGCGGATGAATTTAAGCATGATACAGGTGTTGTCTATGCAGATTCTCCATTTATTCTTTCTATTTTCACTAAAAATTCTGATTATGATACGATTTCTAAGATAGCTAAGGATGTTTATGAGGTTCTAAAATGATGGAACAAGATTTTTTAAATCATTGTCTCAAGAGAGAATATTTTAAAAAACATGCTAAGGTGGTGCTTGCTCTTTCTGGTGGATTAGATTCTATGTTTCTATTTAAGGTATTATCTACCTATAAAAAAGAGTTAGCAATTGAATTGATCCTAGCTCATGTAAATCATAAGCAGAGAGTAGAATCAGATTGGGAAGAACAGGAATTAAGGAAGTTAGCTGCTGAAGCAGAACTTCCTATTTATATCAGCAATTTTTCAGGAGAATTTTCAGAAGCACGTGCTCGACATTTTCGTTATGATTTTTTTCAAGAGGTCATGAAAAAGACAGGTGCGACAGCTTTAGTCACTGCCCACCATGCTGATGATCAGGTGGAAACGATTTTAATGCGCTTGATTCGAGGAACTCGTTTGCGCTATCTATCAGGAATTAAGGAGAAGCAAGTCGTCGGAGAGATAGAAATCATTCGTCCCTTCTTGCATTTTCAGAAAAAAGACTTTCCACCAATTTTTCACTTTGAAGATACATCAAATCAGGAAAATCATTATTTTCGCAATCGTATTCGAAACTCTTATTTACCAGAATTAGAAAAAGAAAATCCTAGATTTAGAGATGCAATCTTAAGCATCGGCAATGAAATTTTAGATTATGACTTAGCTATAGCTGAATTATCAAAGAATATTGATGTAGAAAATTTAGATCAGCTATTGTCTTACTCTGAGTCGACACAAAGAGTTTTACTTCAAACTTATCTGAATCGTTTTCCAGATTTGAATCTTACAAAAGCTCAGTTTGAAGAAGTTAGAAAAATTTTAAAAACTAAAAGCCAGTATCGTCATCCGCTTAAAAATGGTTATGAATTAGTAAAAGAGTATCAACAGTTTCGGATTTGTAAAATCAGTCCTCAGTCTGATGAAAAGGAAGATGAACTTGTGTTACACTATCAAAATCAGGTATCTTATCAAGGATATTTATTTTCCTTTGGACTTCCTTTAGATGGTGAATTAATTCAGCAGGTACCTGTTTCACGGGAAACATCAATACACATTCGTCATCGGAAAACAGGAGATTTTTTGATTCAAAATGGGCATAGAAAAAAACTCAGACGTCTATTTATTGATTTGAAAATCCCTATGGAAAAGCGAAAATCAGCTCTGATTATTGAGCAATTTGGTGAAATTGTCTCAATTTTGGGAATTGCGACCAGTAATTTGAGTAAAAACACGAAAAATGATATAATGAACACTGTACTTTATATAGAAAA
>CAURTW010000132.1:0-3449 GCA_963527705.1 uncultured Streptococcus sp. | reverse complement strand
CAGTCGAAATGGGTGCAACTCAAAACTGGTACAAATATGTTGGTCTTGATGGTGCCGTTCTAGGTATTGATACCTTTGGAGCCTCTGCCCCAGCACCAAAAGTATTGGCAGAATATGGCTTTACTGTTGAAAATCTTGTAAAAGTCGTTCAAAATTTGAAATAATCCTAAAAATCAGGGCGCAAGCTCTGGTTTTTCTTACTAGAAAAGCAAGGTACAATCTTGTAAAAGTAGCTGAAATTTGATATAGTAGTCCTATGTAAAAGACAAAGGAGAATAGAATGAATCCAAATTATACATTTTTAATCATGCTAGTCCTTATGGTGGGCTTGATGTTCTTTACGCAACGCTCTCAAAAGAAACAAGCACAAAAACGTATGGAAAGCTTAAATAAACTACAAAAAGGCTATGAAGTGATTACAATCGGTGGACTTTACGGAACAGTTGATGAAGTAGATACTGAGAAGAGAACGATTGTTCTTGATGTAGATGGAGTTTACTTGACTTTTGAACTAGCTGCTATCAAGACAGTATTACCGCTGAAAGAAACAGCTTCACTTGAAGGTGCAATTGAAAAATAAGACGGGATTACTAACTCCCGTTTTTCTATAAAAGAAAGGAAATGGGATGAAAAAACTAGTCTTTGTCTGTCTGGGGAATATTTGCCGTAGTCCTATGGCTGAGTTTGTTATGAAATCAATGACAGATAATTATGAAATCCAAAGTCGAGCGACTTCTTCTTGGGAACATGGCAATCCGATTCACAAGGGAACTCAAGGGATTTTTCAAGAGTATGAGATTCCTTATGAAAAAGGCAAGACATCGCTTCAGATTAGTAAGGAAGATTTTGAAGCCTTTGATTATATTATCGGAATGGACGCTTCAAATGTTTCTGACTTACGTCAGATGTGTCCAGCAGGTTTGCAACATAAGATTTACTCATTTGCATCTGAAAGTGTTCCAGATCCTTGGTATACAGGAGATTTTGAGGAAACCTATCGACGTGTTCAAGAGGGTTGTAAAACTTGGATAGAACGTTTAGAAAAGGAGAGTGAAGGTGGAAAATCTTAAGAATTTTTACGAAAAGTATCGTGTCTATCTGACTCGTCCACTTTTAGAGACTCTAGCAGTAGTTGCCATTGTTTTTTGTGCTGTACTCGTCTTTTTTCTAAATATTCCCGGAAAAGGTGTTCTAAAGCTTGATAATGAAACAATTGTTTACGAGGGCAGTCTTGTCCGTGGTAAAATGAATGGCCAAGGAACCATTACCTTCCAAAATGGAGACCAATATACAGGTGGTTTCATCAATGGTTCCTTCAATGGAAAAGGAACTTTTCAATCTAAAGAAGGCTGGACTTACGAAGGTGATTTTGTAAATGGTCAGGCTGAAGGAAAAGGGAAACTAACAACAGAACAAGAAGTCGTTTATGAAGGGACTTTTAAACAAGGTGTTTTTCAACAAAAATAAGGCCTCCTTATCAAAGGAGGTATTGTTAAAACTATATAAGTAAGCGCTTACCTGCAAATCCCTTTCTTTCCAAGCTCCTCTTCCAAGCAAGTTTGTGAAATAAAAAATATTTGAAATAAATTTCACAAACTTTGAAGAAAAAACTTGATAAGAAAAGAAAAGGAGAAAAATTTCACAAGATTTAAAAAATTCTTTGTGAAATGTTTATGAAACTGTTTACAAAGTTGAAATAATGCGTTATAATAAACTTGTGAAAAAATTAACAAAGGATATCAATCCTTGAAAGCTATGGAGGAAAATATGGCTGATAAAAAAACTGTGACACCAGAGGAAAAGAAACTCGCTGCTGAAAAGCATGTCGATGGCTTGGTGCAAAAAGCTTTAGTTGCTCTTGAAGAAATGCGTAAACTCGACCAAGATCAGGTCGACTACATCGTAGCTAAAGCGTCAGTGGCAGCTTTGGATGCCCACGGAGAATTGGCTTTACATGCCTTTGAAGAAACAGGACGTGGTGTATTTGAAGATAAAGCAACTAAGAACTTGTTTGCTTGTGAACACGTAGTAAACAATATGCGCCACACTAAAACAGTTGGCGTTATCGAAGAAGACGATGTGACAGGATTGAGCCTCATCGCTGAACCGGTCGGTGTTGTCTGTGGTATCACCCCTACAACAAACCCGACATCAACAGCAATCTTTAAGGCATTGATTTCATTGAAGACACGTAATCCAATCGTCTTTGCCTTCCACCCATCAGCTCAAGAATCATCAGCTCACGCAGCTCAAATCGTTCGTGATGCTGCGATTAAAGCAGGTGCTCCTGAAAACTGTGTACAGTGGATTACTGAACCATCTATGGAAGCAACTAGTGCGCTTATGAACCACGAAGGTATTGCAACAATCCTTGCAACAGGTGGTAATGCCATGGTTAAAGCGGCTTACTCATGTGGTAAACCAGCTCTTGGGGTAGGTGCCGGAAACGTTCCAGCTTATGTTGAAAAATCAGCTAACATCCGCCAGGCTGCACACGATATCGTCATGTCTAAATCATTTGACAACGGTATGGTCTGTGCTTCAGAACAAGCGGTTATCATTGATAAAGAGATTTACGATGAATTTGTAGCAGAGTTCAAATCTTATCACACTTACTTTGTAAACAAAAAAGAAAAAGCACTTCTTGAAGAATTCTGCTTCGGCGTGAAAGCAAACAGCAAAAACTGTGCTGGTGCGAAATTGAACGCTGACATCGTTGGTAAGCCAGCAACTTGGATTGCTGAACAAGCTGGATTTACAGTTCCAGAAGGAACAAACATTCTTGCTGCAGAATGTAAAGAAGTTGGTGAAAATGAGCCATTGACTCGTGAAAAATTGTCACCAGTTATCGCAGTTTTGAAATCTGAAAGCCGTGAAGATGGTATTGCCAAAGCTCGTCAAATGGTTGAATTTAACGGTCTTGGGCACTCAGCAGCCATCCACACAGCTGATGAAGAATTGACTAAAGAATTTGGTAAAGCTGTTAAAGCTATTCGTGTTATCTGTAACTCACCTTCTACTTTCGGTGGTATCGGGGACGTTTACAATGCCTTCTTGCCATCATTGACACTCGGATGTGGTTCTTACGGACGTAACTCAGTTGGGGATAACGTTAGTGCCATTAACCTCTTGAATATCAAAAAAGTCGGAAGACGGAGAAATAACATGCAATGGATGAAACTTCCTTCAAAAACATACTTTGAACGTGATTCAATTCAATACCTTCAAAAATGTCGTGACGTTGAACGTGTCATGATTGTTACTGACCATGCCATGGTAGAGCTTGGTTTCCTTGATCGTATCATCGAACAACTTGACCTTCGTCGCAATAAGGTTGTTTACCAAATCTTTGCTGATGTAGAACCAGATCCAGATATCACAACTGTAAACCGTGGTACTGAAATCATGCGCGCCTTCAAACCAGATACAATCATCGCTCTCGGTGGTGG
>CAURTW010000131.1:0-3595 GCA_963527705.1 uncultured Streptococcus sp. | reverse complement strand
ATAGTTATAAAGGCTTGAGGATCGATTCGATGAATCATTTCCTTCATTTTCACAATTTCATTTCTTCCGACAATACAGTAAATGATTTTTAAATCTTCTCTACTATAATAACCTTGACCTGAGATGAAAGTAACGCCTCTTCCTAGGTCATCATTAATCGCCTTAGCAAGTTGGTCAGGACGTTTTGTGATAATCATAAATCCTTTACCTGCATAGCCACCTTCGCCGATCAAATCAATAACACGAGAAACGATAAAATCAAATAAGAGCGTGTAGGTAACTAATCTCAGATCCTTAAAGATTAGGAGAATAAGCATGAGAATACAAAAATCTAAGATAAAAAGCAGTTTTCCCATAGATATATGAGTGTATTTATTGAGAATACGAGCTACAATATCAGTTCCACCAGTAGTCCCACCAGCATTGAAGATAATTCCGAGCCCAATTCCCAATAGAATCCCAGCTATAAGGGCTGTGATCAGTAAATCACCTTGAAGATCAATATGAAGGGGAATACGCTCAAAAAAAGCCAACCAGGCGGACAAGGCTAAGGTTCCTAGTAAACTAGAATAGAGAGATTTTGCTCCAAAAATTTTCCAAGCTAGGATGAAAAGAGGAATATTAATCAGCAAGTTCATGAGCGAAACAGGGATTTTAAAAAGATAAAAGGTGATGAGGGTAATACCTGTCGCCCCTCCTTCAAAGAGATGATGGGGAACTACAAAATAAGTTAGCCCAAAAGCATAAATAGCAGCACCTAGTAAGATGGTTAAAATGGGATAAATTTTTTTAATCATAGGGACCTCTTTTCTTATAAGTAGATTATATCAAATTTTTAAGAAAAATTTGATTGACTCCATTAGGATTTTTAATCTTTTTTTGATATAATTAAAAGTAAGAAAACCAATCTGAATCCTAAAATAGAAAGATTGATACTATGACAAAAATTAAAATTGTAACCGATTCATCTGTTACTATTGAACCTGAACTAGTAAAACAATTAGATATCACTGTTGTTCCGTTATCTGTAATGATTGATAATGTTGTTTATTCTGATGCGGATTTGAAAGAAGAAGGTAAATTTCTTCAGTTGATGCAAGAAAGTAAGAATCTTCCGAAAACAAGTCAGCCACCTGTAGGTGTCTTTGCTGAAGTTTTTGAAGAACTATGCAAGGATGGTAGCCAGATTCTTGCTATTCATATGTCTCATGCACTTTCTGGTACTGTAGAAGCAGCGCGACAGGGTGCTAGTTTATCTACTGCCGACGTGACAGTTATTGATAGTTCCTTCACTGACCAAGCCCTGAAATTCCAGGTTGTTGAGGCTGCGAAGTTAGCACAAGAAGGAAAAGATATGGATGAAATTTTATCTCATATAGAAGAGGTAAAAAAACACACAGAACTCTATATTGGTGTTTCTACTTTGGAAAATCTTGTCAAAGGTGGACGAATTGGCCGTGTAACTGGATTGTTGAGCTCCCTTCTCAATATACGTGTTGTCATGCAGATGAAAGACCATGAATTGCAGCCAATCGTAAAAGGGCGTGGAGCTAAAACTTTTAAAAAATGGTTAGATGAGTTGATAACGTCGCTCTCTGAACGTTCTGTAGCAGAGATTGGAATTTCATATTCTGGCAGTGCTGATTGGGCCAAAGAGATGAAAGAAAGCTTACAAGCTTATGTTGAAAAGCCAATTTCAGTTTTGGAAACGGGCTCTATTATTCAAACTCACACGGGTGAGAACGCTTGGGCTATTTTAGTACGTTACTACTCTTAAAAAAATAAATAAAATGGGAAGAAATAGCGTTTTTAACTTGACCTAAAAGGGATTTTAGGATATGATTATAATTGTTAATTAGAAATTAAATTGGAGGAATCATTAACATGGCAAACAAACAAGATTTGATCGCTAAAGTAGCAGAAGCTACAGAATTGACTAAGAAAGATTCAGCAGCAGCAGTTGACGCTGTATTTGCAGCAGTAACTGAATACCTTGCAGCTGGTGAAAAAGTTCAATTGATCGGTTTCGGTAACTTTGAAGTTCGTGAGCGTGCAGCACGTAAAGGTCGCAACCCACAAACTGGTAAAGAAATCAAAATCGCAGCTTCTAAAGTTCCAGCATTCAAAGCTGGTAAAGCTCTTAAAGACGCTGTTAAATAATCAGCCTTTAAAAAGCCTATTGTATCAAGTTTTTGAGCTTGGTCAATAGGCTTTTTTGTGTATAGAGGGCAAAAAAGGGGCAGAATCTGAATGAACTAGTACCGGAACAAATATTTCAAATACTGCCTAATTCAAATTGCGTAGCAGAAATCATACAAATGAAATTGATTATAGTAAAATAGGATATGAATTATTAAGAAAGTTGGTTCTTTATTGGAAACGATAGTATTTTCAATCTCCGTTTTTTTAGCAGGGATCTTGTCCTTCTTTTCCCCTTGTATATTCCCTCTGTTACCTGTTTATACTGGAATTTTGCTGGATGATCAGGAAAGCGCAAAAAGCTTTTCTTTATTTGGGAGAAAGGTTGCCTGGTCAGGTCTGATTCGAACTCTTTGCTTTATCGCAGGCATTTCACTCATTTTCTTTATCTTAGGATTTGGTGCTGGTTACTTTGGTAATATTCTCTATGCCAATTGGTTTCGCTATACCATGGGAACAATTATTATCATTTTAGGCCTTCACCAGATGGAAATTTTTCATTTTAAGAAATTAGAGGTTCAAAAAAGCTTTACTTTTAAGAAATCAGAAGCTAATCGTTATTGGTCAGCCTTTTTACTCGGTATTACCTTCAGCTTTGGTTGGACGCCTTGTATTGGTCCAGTTTTAAGTTCTGTTTTAGCGCTTGCGGCTTCTGGAGGCAATGGTGCTTGGCAAGGAGCTATCTATACTCTTATTTACACTCTGGGGATGGCCATTCCTTTCTTGGTTTTGGCTCTAGCTTCAGGTGTAGTAATGCCGTGTTTTAGTAAAATCAAACGTCATATGATGCTACTAAAGAAAATTGGTGGCTTCCTTATTATTTTAATGGGAGTTTTATTACTATTAGGACAAGTAAATGTTCTAGCTGGAATTTTTGAATAAAGGAGAAAAAGATGAAAAAAGTAATGTTTGCTGGCTTAAGCCTCTTGTCATTAGTCGTATTGATAGCCTGTGGTGAGGAAGAGACTAAAAAGACTAAAGCACCAGAACAATCCCCAAAACAACAGCAACAAACGACTGTACAACAAATTGCTGTTGGGAAAGAGGCGCCAGATTTTACCTTGCAATCAATGGATGGCAAAGAAGTGAAGTTATCTGATTATAAGGGTAAAAAGGTTTATTTGAAGTTTTGGGCTTCATGGTGTGGTCCATGTAAAAAAAGTATGCCTGAGTTGATGGAATTAGCGGCGAAACCAGATCGTGATTTTGAAATTCTTAGTGTCATTGCACCGGGAATTCAAGGCGAAAAAACTGTTGAGCAATTCCCACAATGGTTCCAAGATCAAGGTTATAAGGATATCCCAGTGCTTTATGATACCAAAGCAACCACCTTCCAAGCTTATCAAATTCGAAGCATTCCTACAGAATACCTGATTGACAGTCAAGGAAAGATTGG
>CAURTW010000130.1:0-3786 GCA_963527705.1 uncultured Streptococcus sp. | reverse complement strand
TTTTTTCTTGACAATTATTCCTTTTACGTGTAAAATAGAATAGATCTTGAACTTGAAGGGAGTGAAAAAAATGTCTAAAACAGTAGTACGTAAGAATGAATCTCTTGACGATGCACTTCGTCGTTTCAAACGTGCGGTTACTAAAGCTGGTACTCTTCAAGAAACACGCAAACGTGAATTCTATGAAAAACCTTCTGTAAAACGTAAACGTAAATCAGAAGCAGCTCGTAAACGTAAAAAATTCTAATTGAAATGAAAGGCTGGAGAAATCTAGTCTTTTTCTTTTAATACTCTTCGAAAATCAAATTCAAACCACGTCAACGTCGCCTTGCCGTACTCAAGTACAGCCTGCGGCTAGTTTCCTAGTTTGCTCTTTGATTTTCATTGAGTATAAATAAATACTCCAAAGCCTGCAAAAATCTCTAATATACTCCTACAATTTGATATAATAGAGAGAAGAACTCATTTGAAGGAGGAAATGATGTCGGTTTTAGTAAAAGAAGTGATTGAAAAGCTTAGACTAGACATTGTCTATGGCGAACCAGAATTACTTGAAAAGGAAATTAATACCGCGGACATTACGCGACCTGGTCTTGAAATGACGGGCTATTTTGACTACTATACTCCAGAGCGAATCCAGCTCTTGGGAATGAAGGAGTGGTCCTATCTCGTTTCGATGTCCTCTCACAACCGTTACCAAGTATTGAAAAAAATGTTTCTACCTGAGACACCTGCGGTCATTGTTGCTCGTGGTTTGGTGGTTCCAGAGGAGATGCTAAAGGCAGCCAGAGAATGTAAGATTGCCATCTTAACTAGTCGTACAGCAACCAGTCGTTTATCTGGAGAGTTATCTAGTTATCTGGATTCACGTTTAGCAGAACGGACCAGTGTGCACGGTGTCTTGATGGATATCTATGGTATGGGTGTCTTGATTCAGGGCGATAGTGGCATCGGTAAGAGTGAGACAGGTCTAGAGCTTGTCAAACGTGGTCACCGCTTGGTAGCTGATGACCGTGTCGATATCTTTGCCAAGGATGAGATTACTCTTTGGGGTGAACCAGCTGAAATCTTGAAACACTTAATTGAAATTCGTGGGGTTGGGATTATTGATGTTATGAGCCTCTATGGTGCGAGTGCGGTCAAGGATTCTTCACAAGTCCAGCTGGCTGTTTACTTGGAAAATTACGATACGCATAAGACCTTTGATCGCCTAGGAAATAATGCAGAGGAACTTGAAATTTCTGGCGTATCCATTCCTCGTATCCGTATCCCAGTTAAAACTGGTCGTAATATCTCTGTTGTGATTGAGGCTGCTGCCATGAATTATCGTGCCAAGGAAATGGGCTTTGATGCGACGCGTTTGTTCGAAGAACGCTTGACAAATCTCATTGCTCAAAACGAGGTGCCTAATGCTTGATCCAATTGCTATTCATCTAGGGCCTCTAGCTATTCGATGGTATGCCTTGTGTATAGTGACAGGCTTGATTCTTGCGGTTTATTTGACCATGAAAGAAGCACCTAGAAAGAAGATCATACCAGACGATATTTTAGATTTCATCTTGATAGCCTTTCCCTTGGCTATTTTAGGAGCTCGTCTCTATTATGTTATTTTCCGTTTTGATTACTATAGTCAGAACTTGGGAGAAATTTTTGCCATTTGGAATGGTGGTTTGGCCATTTACGGTGGTTTGATTACAGGGGCTCTTGTCCTCTATGTTTTTGCTGATCGTAAACTCATCAATACTTGGGATTTTCTAGATATTGCGGCGCCTAGCGTTATGATTGCTCAAAGTCTGGGACGCTGGGGTAATTTCTTTAACCAAGAAGCCTATGGTGCAGCAGTGGATAATCTGGATTATCTACCTGGCTTTATCCGTGACCAGATGTATATTGAGGGGAGCTACCGTCAACCGACCTTCCTTTATGAGTCCCTATGGAATCTACTTGGATTTGCCTTGATTCTGATATTCAGACGAAAATGGAAGAGTCTCAGAAGAGGTCATATCACTGCTTTCTATTTGATTTGGTATGGTTTCGGTCGTATGGTTATTGAAGGCATGCGAACAGATAGCCTCATGTTCTTTGGTCTCCGAGTGTCTCAATGGCTATCAGTTGTTCTTATCGGACTGGGTATTTTTATCATTCTTTATCAAAATCGTAAGAAGGCCCCTTGCTATATTTCAGAGGAGGAAAATTAAATGTTAGAAGTTGCATATATTCTTGTAGCCCTTGCTTTGATTGTATTTTTAGTGTATTTAATCATTACTGTACAAAAGCTTGGACGTGTTATCGATGAAACAGAGAAGACGATTAAAACCTTAACTTCAGATGTGGATGTGACCTTGCATCATACCAATGAATTGCTGGCTAAGGTCAATGTCTTGGCAGATGATATTAATGTCAAGGTAGCAACGATTGATCCACTCTTTAGTGCTGTTGCAGATTTATCTCTATCTGTTTCAGATCTCAATGACCATGCGCGTGTCTTGAGCAAGAAAGCTTCATCAGCTGGTTCAAAAACACTTAAGACTGGTGCAAGTTTGTCAGCCCTACGTGTCGCAAGTAAATTTTTCAAAAAATAAAAAAGGAGAATTCTTATGGGTAAACTATCCTCAATCCTTTTAGGAACCGTTTCAGGTGCAGCTCTTGCCTTGTTTTTAACAAGCGACAAGGGCAAACAAGTTTGCAGTCAGGCTCAAGATTTTCTAGATGATTTGAGAGAAGATCCTGGGTATGCCAAGGAGCAGGTCTGTGAAAAACTGACAGAAGTCAAGGAGCAGGCTACAGATTTTGTTCTTAAAACCAAAGAACAGGTTGAGTCAGGTGAAATCACTGTGAACAGTGTCCTTGCTCAAGCCAAATCATGTGCTCGTCAAGCGACAGAAGCATCAAAAGATCGATTCAATAATCTCAAGGAGCAATGGCAAGAAAAGGCCGAAACTCTTGATGAATCAGAAGAGATTGTTATTGACATAACAGAAGAATAAACCATCACCATCTCTGGACGGACTATGTATCTGGGGATGGTGATTTTTTTCTCCTAGCCTGTCTTTGTGGTATAATAAGTACTATGCAGAAAAAACCAACGTCAGCCTATGTGCACATCCCATTTTGTACCCAGATTTGTTATTATTGTGACTTCTCAAAGGTTTTCATCAAAAATCAGCCAGTTGATAGCTATTTGGAGCATCTGCTGGAAGAGTTTCGTTCTTATGACATTCAAAAGTTACGAACCCTTTACATCGGTGGTGGGACACCGACAGCCCTGTCAGCGTCACAACTAGAGGTGTTATTGAAGGGCTTGACTGAAAACTTGGACTTGTCTGTCTTAGAGGAGTTGAGCATTGAAGCCAATCCAGGCGACTTGGACGCGGATAAGATTGCTGTTTTGAAGAACTCGGCTGTCAATCGTGTTTCGCTAGGCGTGCAGACCTTTGACGACAAGATGCTGAAAAAGATTGGGCGCAGTCATTTGGAGAAGGATATTTATGAAAATATCGACCGTTTGAAACTGGCTGGTTTTGACAACATCTCCATTGATTTGATTTATGCGCTACCTGGTCAGACTATGGAGCAAGTAAAGGAAAATGTGGCTAAGGCCATTGGACTGGATATTCCCCATATGAGTCTGTATAGCTTGATTTTGGAAAATCATACGGTCTTTATGAACCGTATGCGACGAGGAAAATTGCCTCTGCCTAAGGAGGAACTGGAAGCGGAGATGTTTGAGTACATCATCGCAGAGCTGGAGCGAGCAGGTTTTGAGCATTATGAGATTTCCAATTT
>CAURTW010000129.1:0-3875 GCA_963527705.1 uncultured Streptococcus sp. | reverse complement strand
TCCTCCTCTTCTATTCCATAAGAGACCTCATTTTCTTTGTAAATCCAGCATCTGTTACAGCCAAAACCTTTCTCGATTTCCCGACTGCTATGCTTAATTCCAGTGTTGAAAACACGGTTACAATTTCTACTTGATAATAATGACTTTTATCTTGAATCTTCTTGGTCAGATTGGGTCCAGCATCATGGGCTAGAAAGACCATATTGGCCTTGCCATCTTGAATGGCCTTGACCACCAATTCTTCACCCGATATGATACGCCCTGCTCTCTGAGCAAGTCCCAAGAGATTGCTTATCTTTTGCTTATTCAAGTCCTAACTCTCTTCTTTTTACTTTGTGATCCACATAAGCGATCAACTCGTCATAAAAGCTTTCTTCCACTTCCATGTCAAAGCTACGGTTAAAGACCTTCTTCTTTTTAGCCTCTAGGGCTTCTGCATTGTCTAGCTTGATATAAGCGCCACGGCCATTGGCCTTGCCTGTCGGATCGATAAAGACCTGTCCTTCCTTGTTCTTGACAATGCGGAGCAAATCACGCTTGTCAATCACTTCGTTGGACACAACAGACTTGCGCAAAGGGATTTTTCTTGTTTTCATCTTTCCCTCCTCTAGCAGCTTTTATTCTTCGATCAATTCATCTACATCTGCGTAATCAACTTGACCTGCTTCTTCCATAGCTTCAAACTCACTGGCAGACTTGATATCAATACGGTAACCCGTCAAGTGAGCTGCCAAGCGAACGTTTTGTCCACGACGACCGATGGCAAGAGAAAGCTTGTTATCAGGTACAACGACCAAAGCACGTTTGCTGTCGTTTTCATCAAAGATAACTTGGTCAACCTCTGCCGGTGCGATGGCATTGTAGATAAACTCAGCTGGATCTGCTACCCACTCGATAACGTCGATGTTTTCTTCAACAGGAATCATGCGGTCGCTCTTAGCATCGTAACGAGCTGGGTGGAATTTGCTGGTGATTTTCTTGATATTGGCACCACCACGTCCAACGATTGTCCCGATAGCGTCCACGTTTGGATTGTGGCTACGAACGGCAACTTTCGTACGGTCACCAGCTTCACGAGCTACGCTCATGATTTCAACAGTTCCATCATAAACTTCTGGAATTTCTTGCTCCATCAAGCGTTTGATCATTTCTGGATGGCTACGGCTAACAAATACGTTGACACCACGAGGGTTGTCTTCAACCTTGTAAACGTAGACTTCGATACGGTCGTGGGAAGCAAAGACTTCTCCAGGGATTTGGTCTTGTTTTGATAATTGGGCTTCGATGCTACCAAGGTTAACATAAATGAAACGGTTGTCAAATCGTTCTACTGTACCAGACATGATTTCTTGTTCATGTTCTTTGTAAGTATTGTAAGTGATGGCACGTGTTTGCTTGCGCATTTTTTCCATGATGGTTTGTTTAGCAGATTGGGCTGCTACACGACCAAACTCAGCAGGTGCTTCTTCAAACTTGATTTTGTCACCAAGTTCATAGGCTGAATTAATGGCAAGAGCATCTTTCAAGCTGATTTCCAAGCGGCTATCAAACACTTCATCAACAACTTCACGGACAGTATAAACTGTAAAGTCACCTGTCTTTTCATTGAAGTCAATGGCTACGCTGTCAGATTGACCATAGCGTCTGCGATAAGCGGAACGAAGCGACTCTACTACTGCGTCGATGATGTCTTCTTTTTTGATTCCCTTGTCTTCTTCCAAAATGCGGAAGGCCTCTAGCATTTCTTTACTCATGTTTTCTTCACTTTTGAATCCTCAAAAGCTATCCTTTCTTTTCTATAGTTTTACTGCTAAACGTGCTTTTGATACTAAACTGTATGGAATTTGGACGGTTTTCTTACGTGTCTTGTCCATATACTCCATAGTCAACTCATCCCCTTCAAAGGATACCAAGGTTCCTTCAAAGACCTTTTGCTTATCAATGGCTTGGTAGAGCCCGACATGGATGTATTTCCCAACTGCTCCAGCGACGGCATCCTTGGTTTTCAAAGGACGTTCCAAACCTGGACTGGTGATTTCTAGGAAATATTGTTCTGGGAAGGGATCGGGCTTGATAGTGTCTAGGACAGGACTGATGATTTCTGTCAGGTCTGCCGTGTCGTTCAAGGTAATTCCTTCGGGTTTATCTACAAAAATACTGAGAATCATGTCACTGCCAATCTTTCCATACTCGATATCCACGAGCTCGAAAGGTGCTTGGATGACAGGTTCTACAACTTCTCTGACTAATTCTACGATTGTTGCGATTGCGTCCACCTCCTCATAAGCAAGAGGCGAAGATATTTCCCCGCCTCTCTTTCTCATATTCTTACTATTAGTATAGCACGTTTGCCAAATTATGTAAAGCAAAAGCACTTATACAGCCTGATTTTAGGCTATTTCTTAAAATTCTGCCTCAACTCGGTAGATAACTTGCCCCTTGTTGGAGAATTTTTGCTCGTATTCTGTCATGACATTGCCT
Source organism: uncultured Streptococcus sp. (assembly GCA_963527705.1). Taxonomy (GTDB): domain Bacteria; phylum Bacillota; class Bacilli; order Lactobacillales; family Streptococcaceae; genus Streptococcus. Next base: position 1,394 of record CAURTW010000129.1, on the reverse strand, counting down.
TCAAAATCACTGGCGTGTAAGTCTAGCCAGACACCATTGAGCTTCATGCCATACTGAGAAAAGCTCACTAAACTGTACTCAAACAAGCCACGGTTATCTGTCTTGAAATGAATTTCTCCATTTTCAGGCAAGATACGTTTGAAGGTATCCAAGAAGGTCTTGTAGGTCAAACGACGCTTTTCATGGCGTTTTTTCGGCCAAGGATCTGAAAAATTCAGATACAAGCGATCAATCTCACCGTCTTCAAAGTAGTCAGTCAAGTCAGAACCATCTACCCACAAGAGCTTGATGTTAGGCACTCCAACTTCAAGCACCTTGTCCAAAGCGTAGCTCAAAACAGACTTTTGAATATCAATCCCGATATAGTTGATGTCAGGATTTTGTTTGGCCATACCTGAAACAAAGGCACCCTTTCCACTTCCAACTTCCACATGAATGGGATTATCATTGCCAAACAAGTCCCGCCATTTCCCCTTTGCTTCTAAGGGATTGAGGACCACATACTGGGGATTTGCCTCTAGTAATTCTGTCGCCCCTTTACGATTTCTAACTCTCATCTTCTCTTTCCATACTTGTCTCGGAAGTGACGCAGGCCATGGATCTCCCGATTGACATTTTCTAAATCTTGGTTCATATAATACTTGGAAATCTGGCTCAAGTAAGACAATTGACCGTACCAATACAATTTATTTAATACCGTTTGATTGTACTTGTAACCGTAGTAGGTCAACCATTCCTTCCACTGATGTTCTGGAATATAATGACAGAGCATATGGGCCACATCAAACATGCGGTCGGTCAAACGAACCGAATCCCAATCCACCAAATAAATCAAGCCACTGTCTGTCTCAATCCAATTACTATGTCGTACATCTCCATGGACAATGGTCGCATGGTCCTCTCTAAATCCTGGAATAGTCTGACGTAAATCAGCCATCACTTCACTGATAAAATGATTTTTACGCAAAGCATCTGGAGCAGTTTCCTGCCAAGACTGCAGTAAATCTACAGGTGTTTCCATGGCATACCCCAAACGACTCAACTGTGTCATCAACGGACGTGAGCGATGAAGACGGGTTAAAATATTGACGATTTGTTTACGATTCATATCATAGGGGGTCAATATCTTGCCTGTCAACCATTCTTGAGCACACATATCACGCCCATCTGCCAAACGGCGACTCCATAATAATTGTGGAGCAATTTGTTCTCTAGCTAGACCAGGTAGGATTGGAGAGGTGTTCATTTTTACAAAGATGCGCTTCCCATCAGGATAGCTACCCATATAAGCCTTGCCACTTTTCCCAGGTATGGGAGTCAGTGTTAGCTCATTATCACCCAAATCCATTTCTTTCCTCCGTATAAAGTTTCCTTACTATTCTACTAGTTTTTGG
>CAURTW010000128.1:0-3949 GCA_963527705.1 uncultured Streptococcus sp. | reverse complement strand
AGGACTTTAAAAAAGAAGAAATCACCAGTCATTTCTTCCAAACCTTGCAAAAACACGGCTACCGTATAGGCAAATCTCAACAGACCATCTATGCTCGCCTTGCTAAAGAAAAAATTGCCCACTATTTGGAAGTTGAAAAAGGACATGCTATTCTTGGTTTAACTCAGGTTTCCTACCTAGAAGATGGTACTGCTTTTGAATACGTAAAAAGCCAGTATGTAGGAGAACGCTTTGAATTTTATCTTGAGAATAACTAGTCTAGAAAGGCTAGTTTTTTGCTTTCTTAAAAGATTAGAATTGTCAAAACAATCTGTCTAGGCTTGATTTTATCACTTATTTACTATAAAATGAGAAGGAAAAACGTCAAACTTTTATATTGCAAATAGGAGAAAAAATGACAAAAACATTAAAACGTCCTGAGGTTTTATCACCTGCAGGAACTTTAGAGAAGCTAAAAGTAGCTGTTCAATATGGAGCAGATGCTGTCTTTATCGGTGGTCAGGCCTATGGCCTTCGTAGCCGTGCCGGAAACTTTACTTTCGAACAGATGGAAGAAGGTGTCCAGTTTGCGGCCAAGTATGGTGCTAAGGTTTATGTGGCTGCCAATATGGTTATGCACGAAGGAAATGAGGCTGGTGCTGGTGAGTGGTTCCGTAAACTACGTGATATCGGAATCGCGGCAGTTATCGTGTCTGACCCAGCCTTGATTATGATTGCAGCGACTGAAGCGCCTGGTCTTGAAATCCACCTCTCTACCCAAGCAAGTGCGACTAACTATGAAACACTTGAGTTCTGGAAAGAACTAGGTTTAACTCGTGTCGTTTTGGCGCGTGAGGTTTCAATGGAAGAATTGGCAGAAATTCGCAAACGTACAGATGTTGAGATTGAAGCCTTTGTTCATGGAGCCATGTGTATTTCTTACTCTGGTCGTTGTACTCTTTCAAACCACATGAGTATGCGTGATGCTAACCGTGGTGGTTGCTCTCAGTCTTGTCGTTGGAAGTACGACCTTTACGATATGCCATTTGGGAAGGAACGTAAGAGTCTTAAAGGTGAAATTCCTGAAGAATTTTCAATGTCAGCCGTTGATATGTCCATGATTGACCATATCCCAGATATGATTGAAAACGGTGTGGACAGTCTCAAGATTGAAGGACGTATGAAGTCTATTCACTACGTATCAACAGTAACAAACTGCTACAAGGCAGCTGTTGATGCTTATCTAGAAAGTCCAGAGAAGTTTGAAGCTATCAAGCAGGACTTGATTGATGAAATGTGGAAGGTTGCCCAACGTGAATTAGCAACAGGTTTCTACTATGGTACACCATCTGAAAATGAGCAGTTGTTTGGTGCTCGTCGTAAAATTCCTGAGTATAAGTTTGTCGCTGAAGTGGTTTCTTACGATGATGCGACACAAACAGCAACCATTCGCCAACGGAACGTCATTAACGAAGGGGACCAAGTTGAGTTTTATGGCCCAGGTTTCCGTCATTTTGAGACTTATATCGAAGATTTGCATGATGCTAAAGGAAATAAGATCGATCGCGCTCCAAATCCAATGGAACTATTGACTATCAAGGTTCCACAACCTGTTCAAGCTGGAGATATGGTTCGAGCTCTCAAAGAAGGTCTCATCAATCTTTATAAGGAAGATGGAACCAGTGTCACAGTTCGTGCTTAATAAATATGTAGGGGACGAAAGCTTTCTAGTTGCTTTCCCTTTAATCCTATTTACTAAAAGAACATTAGGTTAAAAAAATATATTAATTTCCATCCGAGATTTCATCTCGGATTTTTTCATTATTTTTCAGAAAGACCTAGATAATAGACGGATTTATTACAAGTTTTTTCCAAAATTTTCTATATAATAGACTTAAAAATAGTAAAATTGTAAATAATTTTCATTAAACGCTTTCAATGTTAGTAAAAAGTTGACAAATCCAATTTTTAGGACTAAACTAAGTAAGTAAATTTTAATTAAAAGGAGAATTCGTCATGAATTTAACATTTTTCGGTCTATGTCTTGCCTGTATGGGTGTATCTCTTGGTGAAGGTATGTTGATGAACGGTTTGTTGAAATCAGTTGCTCGCCAACCAGATATCATCTCAGAACTACGTAGTTTGATGATCCTAGGGGTTGCCTTTATTGAAGGTACTTTCTTCGTTACTCTTGTCTTTTCATTTATCATCAAATAAAAGAAGTATAAATTGAAAAAGGGAGGATTTTAGATGGAAGAAAGTATTAATCCAACCATCAATATTGGTCCTGTTACCTTTAATTTAACCATAGTAGTTTTGACTTTGTTGACTGTAGCACTTATTTTTGGCTTTATTTATTGGGCAACTCGAAATATGACTTTGAGACCCACAGGAAAACAAAATGTATTAGAGTATTTATTTGATTTTGTTGTTGGATTTACAAAATCAAACCTTGGTCCAATGATAAAGGATTATTCTCTCTTTTATTTCTGTTTATTCCTATTTATGGCCATTGCAAATAATATTGGCTTAATGGCTAGAATTCAGACTACAGATGGTGTAAATCTTTGGACCTCACCAACAGCAAATTTGTCATTTGACTTGGTCTTGTCTTTTACAATTATCTTAATGACTCACGTAGAAGGAATTCGTCGTCGTGGAATCAAAAAGTATTTAAAAGCATTTGTAACACCAGGTTTTATGACACCAATGAATCTCTTGGAAGAAGTTACCAATCTCCTTTCACTTGCATTGCGGGTCTTTGGTAATATCTTTGCAGGGGAAGTGATGGCAAGTATGTTAGTCCTACTTTCTCATCAGGCCTTCTATTGGTATCCTATTGCTTTTGGAACAAATCTAATCTGGACTGCATTTTCTGTTTTTATTTCTTGTGTACAAGCATATGTATTTACATTGTTATCTTCAATGTACCTAGGAAATAAAATTAATGATGAAGAATAGAAAGGAGTAGTTTATGAATGTAACAGTAGGTGAATTACTTGGTGATTTTATACTAATCGCTGGTTCCTTTATTCTCTTGCTAGTCTTGGTTAAGAAATATGCTTGGTCAAATTTGGCTAGCATTTTCGAACAAAGAGCAGAAAAAATTGCAGCAGATATTGACGGAGCTGAACAAGCACGTCAAAAAGCAGAAGTATTGGCTCAAAAACGCGAAGATGAATTGGCTGGTAGCCGTAAAGAAGCTAAGACAATCATCGAGAATGCGAAAGAAACAGCTGAGAAAAGTAAAGCTAGTATTTTAGCAGATGCTAAGCTAGAAGCAGGACGCTTGAAAGAAAAAGCGAACCAAGAAATTGCTCAAAATAAAGCTGAAGCTTTACAAAGCGTTAAGGGTGAGGTAGCAGATTTGACAATCAGCTTGGCTGGTAAAATCATCTCACAAAACCTTGACGGTCATGCCCATAAAGAACTTATTGATCAGTATATCGATCAGTTAGGAGAAGCTTAATGGACAAGAAAACAGTAAAGGTAATTGAAAAATACAGCATGCCTTTTGTCCAATTGGTTATAGAAAAAGGAGAAGAAGACCGTATCTTTTCAGACTTAGCTCAAATCAAGCAAGTTGCTGAAGAAACAGCCTTACCTTCTTTTTTAAAAAAAGTGGCAGTAGACGAGTCTGACAAGGAAAAAACAATTACTTTCTTCCAAGATTCAGTGTCACCTTTATTGCAAAACTTTATCCAGGTTCTTATCTACAATCACAGAGCAAATCTTTTTTATGATATTCTTGTAGATTGCTTGAACCGACTTGAAAAAGAAACAAATCGATTTGAAGTGACGATTACTTCAGCTCATCCTTTAACTGATGAACAGAAGAGTCGCTTGCTCCCTTTGATTGAGAAAAAAATGTCTCTTAAAGTAAGGAGTGTAAAAGAACAAATCGATGAAAGTCTTATTGGTGGTTTTGTCATTTTTGCCAATCACAAGACAATTGATGTGAGTATTAAAC
>CAURTW010000127.1:0-3965 GCA_963527705.1 uncultured Streptococcus sp. | reverse complement strand
CGTTCGTGACGAAGCTAAAGGAGAATATGGATACGATGATTAGTAGATTTTTTCGTCATTTATTTGAATCATTAAAAAGTTTGAAACGAAATGGCTGGATGACAGTAGCTGCTGTCAGTTCAGTTATGATTACTTTGACCTTGGTTGCAATATTTGCATCTGTTATCTTTAATACGGCTAAACTAGCTACAGATATCGAAAATAATGTCCGAGTAATGGTATACATTCGTAAGGACGTAGCTGATAATAGTGAGACTATTGAAAAAGAAGGTCAAACTGTTACAAATAACGACTACCATAAGGTATATGATGCTTTAAAAGGTATGTCAACCGTTAAAAGTGTTACGTTTTCAAGTAAAGAAGAACAATATGAAAAGTTGACAGAAACGATGGGGGACAACTGGAAAATCTTTGAAGGCGATGCCAATCCTCTCTATGATGCATATATCGTTGATACAAATACACCAAGTGATGTAAAGACAGTAGCAGAAGAGGCTAAAAAAATCGAAGGTGTATCAGAAGTTCAAGATGGTGGTGCTAATACAGAACGCTTGTTTAAGTTAGCCTCATTTATTCGTGTCTGGGGACTAGTTATCGCTGGATTATTGATTTTCATTGCGGTGTTCTTGATTTCTAATACTATACGTATCACCATCATTTCACGAAGCCGTGAAATTCAAATCATGCGTTTAGTAGGTGCTAAGAATGGCTATATCCGCGGGCCTTTCTTGCTTGAAGGTGCCTTCATCGGTTTGCTTGGAGCAACACTTCCATCAGTTTTGGTATTTATTGTCTATAAAATGGTTTACCAATCGGTTAATAAGTCATTAGTTGGTCAGAACCTTTCAATGATATCACCAGAAGTATTCAGTCCACTGATGATTGCCTTATTATTTGTGATTGGAATTTTCATTGGTTCACTGGGATCAGGAATTTCCATGCGCCGATTCTTAAAAGTCTAAATTTTAATAGATGTATATTTGAGGAGATTTTACTATCTCCTTTTTTACTACAAAAATTTTAGAAAAAAGTCTACTTTTTTTAATAAAAGCCTTTACAAAAAAAAAAAAAGTGGTATAATTGAATTGTAGAAAGTGCAAACGTTTTCGTAAAACGTTTGCCTAAATAAAAATAAAGGAGATTTGAATGATGAAAGATACATTCAAAAATGTCTTGTCTTTCGAGTTTTGGCAAAAATTCGGTAAGGCTTTGATGGTGGTTATCGCGGTTATGCCGGCTGCTGGTTTGATGATTTCAATCGGTAAGTCACTTGTGATGATCAACCCTAACTTTGCCCCACTCGTTACTACTGGTGGTGTACTAGAGCAAATCGGTTGGGGAGTCATCGTTAACCTTCATATCTTGTTTGCCCTCGCTATTGGAGGAAGCTGGGCTAAGGAACGCGCTGGTGGTGCGTTTGCGGCAGGTCTTGCCTTTGTCCTAATCAATCGTATCACTGGTACAATCTTTGGCGTATCAGGAGATATGTTGAAAAATCCAGAAGCTATGGTAACAACTCTCTTTGGTGGATCAATCAAAGTTGCTGATTACTTCATTAGTGTTATGGAAGCTCCAGCATTGAACATGGGTGTCTTCGTAGGGATTATTTCTGGTTTTATTGGAGCAACTGCTTACAACAAATACTACAACTTCCGTAAGCTTCCTGATGCACTTTCATTCTTTAACGGAAAACGTTTTGTACCGTTTGTAGTTATTCTTCGTTCAGTAATTGCTGCAATCGTACTTTCAGCTTTCTGGCCACTTGTGCAAACTGGTATCAATAGCTTTGGTATCTGGATTGCTAACTCACAAGAAACTGCTCCAATCCTTGCACCATTCTTGTATGGTACATTGGAACGCTTGCTCTTGCCATTTGGTCTTCACCACATGTTGACTATCCCAATGAACTACACAGCTCTTGGTGGTACTTATGAAGTCTTAACTGGTGCAGCAAAAGGTAGCCAAGTATTTGGTCAAGATCCACTTTGGCTTGCATGGGTAACAGACCTTGTAAACCTTAAAGGTACAGATGCAAGTCACTACCAACAATTGTTAGATACTGTTCACCCAGCTCGTTTCAAAGTTGGACAAATGATCGGTTCGTTCGGTATCTTGATGGGTGTGATTGTGGCTATCTACCGTAATGTTGATGCTGATAAGAAACATCAATATAAAGGTATGATGATTGCGACAGCTCTTGCAACATTCTTGACAGGGGTTACTGAACCAATCGAATACATGTTCATGTTTGTAGCAACACCTATGTACCTTGTTTACTCACTTGTTCAAGGTGCGGCCTTCGCTATGTCTGATGTAGTAAACCTACGTATGCACTCATTCGGTTCAATCGAGTTCTTGACTCGTACACCTATTGCGATTAGCGCTGGTATTGGTATGGATATTGTTAACTTTATCTGGGTAACTGTTCTCTTTGCCGTAATCATGTACTTTATCGCAAACTTCATGATTCAAAAATTCAACTACGCAACTCCAGGGCGTAACGGAAACTACGAAACTGCTGAAGGTTCAGAAGAAGCTAGCAGTGAAGTGAAAGTTGCAGCAGGTTCTCAAGCTGTAAACATTATTAACCTTCTTGGTGGACGTGCAAACATCGTTGATGTTGATGCATGTATGACTCGTCTTCGTGTAACTGTAAAAGATGCTGATAAAGTCGGTGATGCAGAACAATGGAAAGCAGAAGGAGCTATGGGTCTTGTCATGAAAGGACAAGGAGTTCAAGCTATCTACGGTCCAAAAGCAGACGTATTGAAATCTGATATCCAAGATATCCTTGATTCAGGTGAAATCATTCCTGAAACTCTTCCAAGTCAAATGACAGAAGCGCAACAAAACACTGTACACTACAAAGGTGTAACAGAGGAAGTTTACTCAGTAGCAGATGGTCAAGTTGTTGCTCTGGAACAAGTAAAAGATCCAGTATTTGCTCAAAAAATGATGGGTGACGGATTTGCTGTAGAACCTGCAAATGGAAACATTGTATCTCCAGTTTCAGGTACTGTATCAAGCATCTTCCCTACAAAACATGCTCTTGGTCTTGTGACTGAAGCAGGTCTTGAAGTACTTGTTCACATTGGTTTGGACACAGTAAGTCTCGAAGGAAAACCATTTACAGTTCATGTTTCTGAAGGACAAAAAGTTGCAGCAGGTGATCTTCTTGTCACAGCTGACTTGGATGCTATCCGTGCAGCAGGTCGTGAAACTACTACAGTAGTTGTCTTCACAAATGCTGAAGCTATTAAATCAGTTAAATTAGAACAAACAGGTTCTCTTGCAGCTAAAACAGCAGTTGCTAAAGTAGAATTGTAATACACTTGAGGTTGGAAGCTGTTTTCCAACCTCTTGTTTTGGGAGAAAAGCATGAAATTTTTAACACTCAATACTCATAGCTGGATGGAAAAAGAAGCTGAGGAAAAATTCCAGCACTTGCTTGAAGATATTCTTGATAAAGACTATGATTTGATTTGTTTCCAAGAAATCAATCAGGAGATTACTTCGCCAGAGGTGGAGGTTAATGACCTTTATCAAGCTTTGCCAGCTGCTGAGCCTATTCATCATGATCACTATGTTAGACTCTTGGTTGAAAAGTTGTCAGAGCAAGGGAAAGATTACTACTGGATTTGGGCCTATAACCATATTGGTTATGACCTCTACCATGAAGGTGTGGCTATCTTGTCTAAAACACCTATTGAAGCAAGAGAAATTTTGGTTTCAGATGTGGATGATCCAACAGACTATCATACTCGCCGTGTCGCCCTGGCTGAAACTGTAGTCGATGGTAATGAACTTGCAGTTGCCAGTGTCCATCTTTCTTGGTGGGATAAAGGTTTCCAAGAAGAATGGGCACGATTTGAGGCTGTCTTGAAAGAATTGAACAAGCCACTTTTGCTGGCTGGAGATTTCAATAACCCAGCTGGTCAGGAAGGTTACCAAGCTATTTTAGCTAG
>CAURTW010000126.1:0-3977 GCA_963527705.1 uncultured Streptococcus sp. | reverse complement strand
ATCCTTGAGGATGCGCTCTTCTAATAATTTCATAAGACCTCCTAAAGTCTAAAAGCCAATCCATTTGCTTGTTTATAGTTTCTGGCAAGAAATAGAAAAAGGACCTACTTAATCTCTAAGTAAGTCCCCAAAATAGGCATGGCAAAAACGACCATACCTCACTTCTGACTTACTTATTGTTAGGTGTTCCGGCACCTTGTAGAAACATCGTGCCAATTCACGACATAAACAAGTAAAATGATATTCAATTTCAAATAGGCTTGAGCCAACGTTTTTATTTTACACTAAATAACTTTAGAAATCAAATGTTTTGTTAGTGTTTTGGTTTGAAAAACGAACAAATATAATAAAAATGGGGAAAAATTAACTTATTGGCTAACATTTAGAAGGTTTTTCCATCATAAAAGGCATATTATCAAGTTTTTAAACACTTGACAATATGCCTTTTTAACTTTAAAGACTTTTTCCAAATCTTTATTATTCTACTCGCTAAATCTTAAAAAATAGCCATCTGGATCCAAAACTGCAAACTCATGAGGATAGATATAGTAATCTCCAACACGAAACTTTCTTTTGGTTAAGGGACGATGGATAGGATAGTCAGCTTCTAGCAGTTTTTGGTGGAGTTGAGGGACATCTTCAATACCAAAGGAAATATTGACACCGCGCCCGAAAGGATAGGTTAGTTGGGCTAATTCTTCTGTGCTGCCTTCTTCTAGCATAAGTTGGCAGTCTTCAAGCGAGAGGAAGAGAAATTTCTCCTCTGGACGCTCGTATTCGACAGAGAATCCTAGCAGGTTGCAGTAGAAGTGGCGTGATTTTTCGATGTCAGATACTACAAATTCAGGAATGACAGCTTGATAGTCCATTCGTTTTCTCCTTAGAGTTCAATCTCCATGACAATGGGTGTGTGGTCTTGGCGAGCTCCCGAGTCGATCATATCAGACTTAGTCACCTTGTTAGCGATGCGGTTACTTGTGAGCCAGTAGTCAATTCTCCAGCCAGTATTATTGATTTTAGAAGTCTTGCTGCGCTGTGCCCACCAAGTGTAGCGTTCTGGAACATCGCCGTGAATGTGGCGGAAGGTATCAGTAAATCCAGTTGCTAAAAGGTTAGTAAATCCAGCACGCTCCTCGTCGGTAAATCCTGGTGAACGGCGGTTGCTAGCAGGATTTGCAAGGTCAATCTCATTGTGGGCCACATTGTAGTCACCGGTTGCAAGGACTGGTTTTTCTTTGTCTAGTTCAGCCAAATACTCAGCATATTTGACATCCCATACTTGGCGTTCTTCCAAGCGTTTGAGGCCGTCTCCAGCGTTTGGAGTGTAAACTTGGGTCACGAAAAATTTATCAAATTCTAGAGTGATGATACGACCTTCCAAGTCCATGGTAGAAGGGGCACCGATTTCTGGGAAAGTGACAGTGGGTGTGAGTTCTTTCTTATAAAGGAACATGGTTCCGGCATAGCCTTTGCGGGCAGGTTCCTGAGAAGAGCGCCACGTGTTTTCGTAGCCTGGGAAGAGTTCTTCTAAAATTTCTAGGTGTTTCTTTGTAGGGCCTTTGGCAGAAAGCTTGGTTTCTTGGATAGCGATGATATCAGCATTTTCAGCGACCAAGGTTTGTAGGACTTCTTGGGACAATTTGGCACGAGCTGAGTCACTAGTTAGGGCAGCATTGAGGGAATCAATATTCCATGAGATGAGTTTCATAAAGTTACCTTTTTCATTCAGATTATAGATTTTATTATACCAAAAAAAGGTGCATTTCCCCAACGTATGGCTTGAAAAATCACTCTCTTTCGTTTATAATTAAGAATGATTTTATGAAAGGGAGTGAAAATAAATGAAATTTTACTCATATGACTATGTCCTCAGCCAAATCGGTCAGCAAAATGGCATCATGATTGGCTTTGGGATTGTGCTCCTAGCTATCACAGGATTTTTTGCTTTTAAAGCCTATCGAGATAAAAAGGGGACTAAGTTTCGGGAATTGGTCATGATTTTGGCCTTGACCTTGGTAGCCATGCTTTTGGTAACAATCTCAAAATACCAGACCAATCAAGCCTCTAACAACCAATTTCAAACTTCCCTTCATTTCATAGAGGTTGTTTCCAAAGACTTGGGAGTGGATAAATCAGAAGTTTATGTCAATACTTCTGCAGCCACTGATGGAGCACTTATCAAGGTAGGTTCAAATTTCTATCGTGCCATGAACGGGAGCCAACCAGACAAGTATCTTTTAGAGAAATTAGAATTGCATCAAACAGACGCTATTGAATTGGTGGAGGTAAACAAATGACACTCAATTATATGGAAATTTTAATCAAACTGGCCTTGGGTCTTTTCTCGCTTGTTTTTGTTATCAATGTGACAGGAAAGGGGAACCTAGCACCTAACTCTGCTACAGACCAAATTCAGAACTATGTTCTTGGTGGTATCATCGGTGGGGTGATTTACAATAGTTCAATCAGCATTCTGCAGTACGCAGTGATTTTGATGATGTGGACGATTTTGGTCTTGACCCTCAAGTGGCTCAATAACAATGTTCGTTTTGTCAAACGCTTGATTGATGGAAAACCAACTCTCCTTATCAAAAATGGGCAGATTGACCCAGAAGCCTGTCGTTCAGTTGGTTTGTCTGCAGCAGAAGTTGCTCTCAAACTTCGTAGCCAAGGGATTTTCCAGATGAAACAGGTCAAACGAGCTGTGCAGGAGCAAAATGGCCAACTCATCGTGGTCCAAATGGGAGATGAAAATCCTAAGTATCCAGTTGTGACTGACGGTGTGATCCAAGTCGATGTCTTGGAATCGATTGGTCGTAACGAAGAGTGGTTGCTTGACAATCTCAGCAAGCAAGGGCATGACAATGTAGCCAATATCTTTATCGCTGAGTATGACAAGGGTGCGGTCACAGTCGTAACCTATGAATAAGAAAAACCTGGGGTCTTGGCCTCAGGTTTCTATTTGCAATCAGAAAGGAATTTTATGTCCATTATTCAAAAACTTTGGTGGTTTTTCAAGTTAGAAAAACGTCGTTATCTAGTCGGAATTGTGGCCCTGATCTTGGTTTCCGTCCTCAATCTCATTCCCCCCATGGTCATGGGGCGGGTCATCGATGCCATTACTTCGGAGCAATTAACCCAGCAGGACCTCCTTCTTGACCTATTTTACTTGCTACTTGCGGCCTTTGGGATGTACTATCTGCGCTATGTTTGGCGTATGTATATTCTTGGGACTTCCTACCGTTTGGGACAGATTATGCGCTCTCGCTTGTTTGAGCATTTCACAAAAATGTCTCCAGCCTTTTATCAAACCTATCGGACGGGGGACCTGATGGCACACGCCACCAACGATATCAATGCCTTAACCCGTCTCGCAGGGGGCGGTGTTATGTCTGCGGTGGATGCTTCTATCACGGCGCTGGTGACCTTGATGACCATGCTCTTTAGCATTTCGTGGCAAATGACCCTAGTTGCCATTTTACCCTTACCTTTCATGGCTTATGCGACCAGTCGTCTAGGGAGAAAGACCCACAAGGCTTTTGGCGAATCGCAAGCCGCCTTTTCCGAACTCAATAACAAGGTGCAGGAGTCTGTATCAGGTATTAAAGTAACCAAGTCTTTCGGTTATCAGGCGGACGAGCTCAAGTCCTTTCAGGCAGTCAATGAATTAACCTTCCAAAAGAACCTCCAAACCATGAAATACGATAGTCTCTTTGATCCCATGGTTCTCTTGTTTGTTGGTTCATCCTATGTTTTAACGCTCTTGGTCGGCTCCTTGATGGTTCAGAAAGGGCAAATCACCGTTGGAAATCTGGTTACCTTTATCAGCTATTTGGATATGTTGGTCTGGCCTCTTATGGCCATTGGTTTCCTCTTTAATATCACTCAGCGAGGGAAGGTTTCTTACCAACGGATTGAGGATCTTTTGTCTCAGGAATCACCTGTACAGGACCCTGAGTTTCCTTTAGATGGAATTG
>CAURTW010000125.1:0-4001 GCA_963527705.1 uncultured Streptococcus sp. | reverse complement strand
AGAAAGCGACAGATACCAAGACTCTTCTACCCTTACTTGAAACCTATCCGCATGACTTGAAGACAGTTGTCGCAGATGCTGGATATGGAAGTGAAGAGAATCTCCTTCGTTTAGATGAAAAGGAGGTGAACCATCTGATTAAATATGCCATGTTTGACAAGGAGCAGAAGAGAGGGTATAAACAGTCGGATAGAAACTTAGCGAATTGGCACTATGATGACAAGGAGGATAGCTACACACATCCTGATAGCTGGTGCTATCGTTTTCACCATATCAAACATCAGAAAACACAGACGGACTTTCAACAGGAAATCAAGGTTTACTACATTGATACTTATGGCCAATAACCTCCTCAAATACAATAAGAGAACGACTCAAATTTGGGAGCTATTCAAATTCATCTCCAAAACAATCCACTAATTCTGATAATTGCTTACGCAATCTTCATCTGCCGACTAAAACAATCCAGTGGATTGTTTTAGCCACCTAGATATGCTTTTCTGACTTCTTCTGATGAGGCGAGTTCTTTTCCTGTTCCTGATAGAACGATTTTTCCTGTTTCCAGTACATAACCTCGGTCAGAGATTGCAAGTGCCTTATTGGCATTTTGTTCAATCAAGAGGACAGTTGTCCCTTGCTTCTGGATATCTTGAATGATATCAAAAATCTCTTGGATAAAGATTGGGGCAAGTCCCATTGAGGGTTCATCTAAAAGAAGAAGTTTTGGTGTTGACATGAGGGCACGTCCCATGGCAAGCATTTGTTGTTCTCCCCCTGAAAGAGTAGCTGCATCTTGGTTCTTCCGTTCTTCAAGACGTGGGAAACGCGAGAAAACCTTCTTCAAGTTAGCTTGATTTTCTTCACGATTTTTCTTTAAGAAAGCTCCCATTTCTAGATTTTCCATAACAGTCAAGCCAGGAAAGACGTGGCGTCCTTCTGGAACTTGTGAAAGACCACCTGCCACGATTTTCTGAGCCGGCATTTTTTGGATTTCTTGACCTAAAAATTCAATCTTTCCAGAACTTGGTCTAACCAAACCAGACAAGGTACGGAGAATGGTTGTCTTACCTGCACCATTGGCACCAATAAGGGAAACTACTTCTCCTTCATTCACTTCAAAGCTTACATCACGGACTGCTTGGATCATACCGTAATGCACAGAAAGATTATCAACTTTTAACATAGACATTAGGCTTCACCTCCTAGATAAGCTTCGATAACGCGTTTATTGGTCTTAATTTCGTCTGGAGTCCCCTGAGCAATCAAACGACCATATTCAAGTACGTAGATACGTTCTGTTACTTCCATGACCAGATTCATATCGTGTTCAATCAGCATGATCGTAATCTTAAATTCATCTTTGATACGACGAATTAACTCAGTCAATTCAGCAGTTTCCTGCGGGTTCATACCTGCGGCTGGTTCATCTAAAAAGAGAATTTTAGGTTCCGTAGCAAGGGCACGAACAATTTCCAAACGACGTTGTTGTCCGTAAGCGAGGTTTTTAGCAAGAGTCTCTGCATCCCCATCTAAATCAAAGATTTTCAATAATTCCAAAGCTTTAGCCTTTAATTCTTTTTCACTCTTATAAAAAGCTGGTAAGCGTAAAAAACTAGCAAAAACATGTTGTTTGTGATGGTTGCCAAAGGCAATCAAAACATTGTCCAAAACTGTTAAATCTTTAAAGAGACGGATATTTTGGAATGTACGTCCAAGTCCCAAAGAGGCAATCTTATAAGGTGACTTTCCATTCAAAAGGTGACCATCTAGAGTTACTGTGCCCTCGCTTGGTTCATAAACACCGGTCAAAAGATTGAAAAGGGTGGTTTTACCAGCTCCATTTGGACCGATTAGTCCAACCAGTTCACCTTCGTTCAATTCAAGAGTCACATCTCCAACAGCTGTTAGACCGCCAAAATGTTTGGTTAACTGTTTTACTTCAAGTAATGCCATTAGTTTTGTTCCTCCTTCTTAGATTTTTTAAAGAAACGTGATAGGCTCAATTCCCATGTTCCAAGAAGTCCACCTGGTCTGAAAATCATTACCAATACCAAGGCCAAAGCGTAGATAATCATACGCACGCTAGCAACATCTTGGAGAAGCATATTCAAAATTCCAAGGACAATAGCTGAAACAATGGCACCTGTAATTGAACCAAGTCCACCAAATACAACAATAATCAAAACGTTGATTGAGTTGATGAAAGTGTAATCTTTCGGTACAACTGAACCGATAAATCCTGCCTGAAGTGACCCTGCAATACTTGCAGTAATGGCACCAAAGACAAAAGCGATAATTTTAATTTTAGTCGTATTAACCCCAACTGACTCAGCAGCGATTTCATCCTCACGAACAGAGAGAGTTGAACGACCAATTGGACTACGCAAGAAGTTCAAGGTTGCAATGGTTGTAATCACGACAAAGAAGTAAACCATTTGCCAAGTTGTAAAGTTAGGAATTCCCAAGATACCTGCTGCACCATTTGTAAGGCTTCCACCATTGATGATAAAGATACGGATAATTTCAGAAACACCTAGAGTCGCCACCGCAAGGTAATCCCCCTTCAAGCGTAAGGTTGGAATTCCGACAAGCAAGGCAACTGCTCCTGAAAGCAAAGCACCTATAAGCATGGCTCCAAAGAAGGCACCGTAGGTTGGTGATTTAGAACCAATAATAGCTGCTGCATAGGCACCGATCGCCATGAAACCAGCATGTCCAAGTGAAAACTGTCCTGAAAAACCAACGATTAAGTTGAGACCAACAGCCAGAATAATATTAATTCCGATTTGTTGTAAAATCTGTACATAGAATAGGTTTAGTACTCCAACTGAAACCAATACACTAATCAAGCCATAGCCAGCTAACAAAAGGAGTAACCATAGAATATTAACTTTTAAATTTTCTTTCATCGTTTACACCTTCTCTTTCACATTTTTACCAAGAATACCTGCTGGGCGGACAATCAAGATCAACAACAGGATTCCATAAACAATGGCATCACGGAAGTCTGACATTCCAAAGGCTGTCGCAAAAGTTTCCAATAGACCAATCACAAAGCCACCAAGAGCCGCACCAGGAATAATCCCGATACCACCAAGTACTGCGGCAACGAAAGACTTAAGACCTGGAGTAACCCCCATCAAAGGTTCAAGAGAGTTATAATAGAGGGCAATCAGAACACCAGCCGCACCCGCAAGAGCTGAACCCAAAGCAAAGGTAAAGCTGATAGTACGGTTTACATTGATCCCCATCAATTGCGCTGCATCGCTATCTACGGATACTGCACGCATGGCTTTCCCCATCTTAGTCTTTTGGACAATGACCTGTAACAAAATCATCAAAATCAAGGAAATCGCCAAGATCATTAACTGCACGTTTGTTAAGCTAACTGGTCCCAAATCATAGCGAACTGTTTGAATCGCTTGAGGGAAGGCACGGGTATTGGCACCAACCAGATAGACCATCCCATATTCCAATAAGAAAGAAACTCCAATAGCCGTAATCAAAACAGCAATACGAGTAGAGTGACGCAAAGGTCGGTAAGCAAGGAACTCAATCACGACACCAAGAATGGCTGTCGCTAACATAGCTACAATAAGAGCTACAAAGAAATTCATTTGGAAAGAATTAATCAAGAAATAACCGATAAAGGCTCCCATCATATAAATATCACCGTGGGCGAAGTTGATGAGCTTGATAATTCCATAAACCATGGTATATCCTAGGGCTAACAGCGCATAAACACTACCTAGAATCAAACCATTTACTAGTTGTTGGAGCATAAGATTCACTCTTTCTATTTATAATTTTGAGGCTTTCCCCTCACTTTTTGATAGGTTCTTTTACTCAATGAAAATCAAAGAGCAAACTAGGAAACTAGCCGCAGGCTGTACTTGAGTACGACAAGGCGACGTTGACGCAGTTTGAATTTGATTTTCAAAGAGTATTAAACATCGAAACAGGGAGTGAGTCAGAGGCTCATTCCCTATTTCAACATTTTT
>CAURTW010000124.1:0-4050 GCA_963527705.1 uncultured Streptococcus sp. | reverse complement strand
CCGTCCTCATATTCAAGGATCGTCACGCTACCATTATCTAGACCATGCGGATGCATACCATTAATCAGATAAACAATGGTTCCAATGGTCATTCCGTGGCTCACGACAAGAGCATTGCCTCCGCCTTGTTCTTCCATTTCTTTGGCAATCGCTTCAAAACCTTCCTTAATTCGGCCACTGAGTTTTTCCCAGCCTTCAGCCCAACCAGCTGTATCAACCTCTACCAAACCCTCAGCCAGTTCAGCATAAGACAATTGGTGAACGTGGTCCACATTAAAGATACGAGGAATAATGCCCATGAAAAGATCACCATCATAAGCCCCGTCAAAACTACCGAAACACCATTCTCTGATACGCTTGTCCATGCGATAAGGGATTTTCCCCTGCAAACCAAGTTCATCAAGGATAATTCCCATTGTCTGAATGGTGCGGCCAGAATCACTGGAATAAGCGCGCTCAAACTGCAAACCAGATTCTCGCAAACCGATTCCTAATTCTTGAATCCCTCGCTCACCTTCAGCTGTTAAGGGAGTATCGCTCCAACCTTGCGCGCGACCAATCGTATTAAACATGGTCTTGCCATGACGTACCAAATACAATCGTACTTTTACCATTTTCCGTCCTCCGTTTGCTTCTATTATATCATGGATGATAAAACAAAAGCCACCCATACAGGCGACTTTTGCAGGAGATTATTATGAAAAAGTTTAGGAGTTCTATTAAATAAAGATATTAGATGAAAATCAAATTCAAACTAAATCAGTGTTATCTGTTTCAAATAATATTAGGAGGTCTTTATTTAATGATTATAGTATACACATCCAACCTTAAATAGAACTTAAAATTTCTCCTAATTTCTTAATTTTTAAAACTATGAATTGGTGCTGGGATTTGTCCCCCACGAGAGATGAAATCGACAGACGAAGCCCCATTGACTTTCATAACAGGTGCAGTTCCTAATAGGCCTCCAAACTCAATCATATCGCCTTCTTTTCCTTTTGGAATGATACGAACAGCTGTTGTTTTCATGTTAATGACACCAATTGCAGCTTCATCTGCAATCATAGCCGCAATGGTTTCAGCTGGTGTATCCTCAGGAATGGCAATCATATCCAAACCAACTGAACAGATAGCAGTCATAGCTTCTAGTTTTTCTAAGTTTAGAGAGCCATTTTGTACAGCAGCAATCATTCCCTCATCTTCAGAAACAGGGATAAAGGCGCCTGATAAGCCCCCAACTTGGTTACAAGCCATGACCCCACCTTTCTTGACTTGATCATTCAAGAGAGCCAAGGCTGCTGTCGTCCCATGGGTTCCCACCGTTTCTAGTCCCATTTCTTCAAGGACACGTGCAACAGAATCTCCAACCGCAGGAGTTGGCGCCAAACTCAAGTCCACAATACCAAACTCCACACCCAGTCTCTCACTGGCCATCTGACCAACCAGTTGACCGATACGAGTGATTTTAAAGGCAGTTTTCTTAACTGTTTCGGCTACTACATCAAAGCTCTGTCCACGAACTTTTTCCAAGGCACGTTTCACTACACCAGGACCGGAAACTCCGACATTGATGATAACATCTGCCTCCCCAACACCATGGAAGGCACCCGCCATAAATGGATTGTCCTCAACAGCATTAGCGAATACAACCAACTTAGCTGCCCCCATATCAGATAGAGTTGCCGTTTCCTTGATAACTCGTCCCATATCTGCGACAGCCGTCATATTGATACCAGACTTGGTTGAGCCGATATTGACTGACGAGCAGACCTTGTCCGTTTCAGCCAAAGCGCGAGGAATAGAATTGATGAGAATCTCATCTCCCTTTTGATAACCCTTTTGTACCAAGGCAGAGTAGCCACCGATAAAGTCCACACCGATTTCTTTCGCAGCCTTATCAAGCGCTTTTGCCAGAACCACGTAGTCCGTCGCATCTGTCGCTGCTCCAATCAGAGAAATAGGTGTCACCGATACACGCTTATTAACGATAGGAATTCCCAACTCAGCTGCAATTTCATCGCCAACAGCCACTAAATTAGCCGCCTTGGTCGTAATTTTTTGATAAATTTTCTCCGCAGCACGATTGATATCTGGATCGATACAGTCCAACAGGGAAATTCCCATGGTAATGGTTCTGATATCGAAGTTTTGCTCCTCAATCATGGCAATGGTTTCAGTAACTTGTCTAATATCCATGATAACCTCCTAGATATTATACATAGCTTCAAAAATCGCTGCACTCTGAATATTGATTTTCACATTCAAAGTTTGCCCAAAAGCTTCAAATTCATTACGAAGATAGGTAAAATCTTGCTTTTTATCACTAGAGACGACAGCCATCATCGTGAAATATTCATCCAAGACAGTTTGAGAGATATCATCAATATTTAAACCCAATTCTGCAATTTTACCAGAAACACCTGCAACAATTCCAGATTTATCTTTACCAACAACAGTTATAATCGCTTTCATAAGCAAACTCCAATTCTTCTTTTAATAGGAAACCTGAACATTAAACAGGATTCTTTTCAAATAGTATAGCATAATTCTAACTAAAAAGGCTCTATAATATTTGTAGTGGGTAAATCCCCTATGGATATTATGGAGCCTATTTTGTTGTAGAAAAAAAGTCCCATATCATCTATAATGAAAAGCGACCAAACTATCATTAGAAAGAATCATATGGAACAATTACATTTTATCACAAAACTACTCGACATTAAAGACCCCAATATCCAAATTATGAATGTTATTAATAGGGACACACATAAAGAAATCATTGCTAAATTGGACTACGATGCCCCATCTTGCCCTGATTGCAGAAGTCAAATGAAGAAATATGACTTTCAAAAGACTTCTAAAATTCCTTACCTCGAAACGACTGGGATGCCTACTAGAATTCTTCTGAAAAAGCGCCGTTTTAAGTGCTATCAGTGCTCTAAAATGATGGTCGCTGAGACTTCTCTAGTAAAGAAAAATCATCAAATCCCTCGTATCATCAACCAAAAAATTGCGCAAAAGTTGATTGAAAAGACTTCTATGACCGATATTGCTCATCAGCTGGCCATTTCAACTTCAACTGTCATTCGAAAGCTCAATGACTTTCACTTTAAACATGATTTTTCTCGCCTTCCACAGATTATGTCCTGGGACGAGTATTCCTTCACTAAGGGAAAGATGAGTTTCATTGCGCAAGATTTTGATAATCTTAATATCATCACTGTTCTTGAGGGACGAACACAAGCTATTATCCGAAATCACTTTCTTAAATATGATAGGGCAGTCCGATGTCGAGTGAAAATCATTACTATGGATATGTTTAGTCCCTACTATGACTTGGCTAGAAAACTTTTTCCGTGTGCTAAAATCGTTCTAGATTGTTTCCATATTGTACAACATCTAAGCCGTGCTATGAGTCGTGTGCGTGTCCAAATCATGAATCAGTTTGAACGAAAATCTCATAAATACAAGGCTATCAAACGCTACTGGAAACTAATCCAACAGGATAGTCGTAAACTTAGCGATAAACGTTTTTATCGTCCTACTTTTCGCATGCACTTAACCAATAAAGAAATTCTAGACAAGCTTTTGTGCTATTCAGAGAACTTGAAACACCACTATCATATCTATCAACTCTTGCTGTTTCACTTTCAGGACAAGAAGCCTGACAAATTTTTCGGACTCATTGAGGACAATCTGCAGCAGGTTCATCCTCTTTTTCAGACTGTCTTTAAAACCTTCCTCAAAGATAAAGAGAAGATTGTCAATGCCCTTCAACTACCCTATTCAAACGCCAAATTAGAAGCGACCAATAATCTCATCAAACTTATCAAACGAAATCCCTTTGGTTTTCGAAACTTTGAAAACTTCAAAAAAAGGATTTTTATCGCTCTGAACATCAAAAAAGAAAGGACGAATTTTGTCCTTTCTCGAGCTTAGCTTTTCTTCAACCCACTACAGTTGTTAAGTATAAAAAGGTACCATAGGTACCCAGATAATCAATCGGGAAGACAGGATTCGAACCTGCGACACCTTGGTCCCAAACCAAGT
>CAURTW010000123.1:0-4050 GCA_963527705.1 uncultured Streptococcus sp. | reverse complement strand
CAGAACTAAATCCTTTGGATAAATTAATTGTCTAACTTTTGGGGGTCAGTACAGAGTGAGTCTGATAAGATGCGTTTTATCATGTAAAGATGTGATTGAGTTTAAAGTAGCTTATTTCAAGGCTTTTTGTGCATCTTCAATCATGAGTTTGGTTGATTCAAGTCCGCCTCCGCTTAGATACCAGAGGTCTGGTGTTAGTTGGATAATCTTACCGTTTTTAGCGGCAGGTGTTTCAGCGATAAGGGCATTTTCTAGGACACCGTCATTGCTAGAGTTGTCCCCACCGATGGCAAGGGTACGGTTGATGACAAAGAGGATGTCAGGATTGATTTCTTTGACACTTTCAAAACTGACTTCTTGTCCGTGGCGAGAGTCTTCAAATTGAGTGTCAGTTGGCTTGAATTTCAAGGTTTGGTACAAGAAAGAGAAACGAGATTGGGCACCAAAGGCTGCCATTTTTCCCTCGTTGAGGAGGATGGCAAGGGCTTTTTTGTCAGAACTTTCATTTTTAGTTGCGACTTCTTGGATGCTCTTGTCTAGCTTGGCCAATTCTTCCTTGGCTTTCTGTGTACCTGTTTCGCTGAAGGCGCTTGCTAGGGATTCGATATTAGTCTTGGTAGAAGTCCAGTAGTCATCTTTGCCTGCTTGGAAGAGAACAGTCGGAGCGATTTCGTTGAACTTATCTACGAATTTTTGGGTACGTGGTGAAGCGATAATTAGGTCTGGTTCAAGAGCAGCAAGGGCTTCTAGGTCTGGCTCAACCATAGAACCAACATTTTTAACTTTTCCAGCTAGGTCTTTAAGATAAGTCGGAACAGTTTTTGTAGGCATTCCGACGATATTCTTTTCAAAACCTAAAGCGCGAATAGTATCCGCAGCACCGAGGTCAAAGGTCACAATCTTTTCAGGGACTTTTGAAAGTGTGACTACACCTAGTGAACTTTTAATGGTCACTTCTGTTGGAGCAGAGCTGCTTGTCTCCGACTGGCTGGTACTTGAGTTTGTACTACATGCACCAAGTAGGAGCAAGAAACTGGCTATTAGGGCAGTGAGGTAAAGTTTAAGGGATGTTTTCATGATTTCTCCTTTTTAAAATGTTATAACGATTTAGGGAGTCTCTAGGTCTTATTGACTAAGAGACAGAGGGTTCTCTAACTCGAGTTTCTTAGTTACTAGCTATAGATACAGATCTTTTTGCCATTGATATCCGCTAGCGTGATGGGAATCTCGTAAAGTTGACTGAGCAGGTCAGCCTGCATGATCTGATTTGTGGTTCCCTTGCTAAATATTTGACCGTCCTTGAAGGCGACAATTTCATCTGCATACTGACTGGCCATGTTGATATCGTGGAGGACGATGATAATGGTCTTGCCGAGCTCTGACACCAGTCGCTTGAGAATCTGCATCATGCTGACGCTTTGCTTGATGTCGAGATTGTTGAGTGGTTCGTCCAGCAAGATAAAGTCTGTATCCTGGGCCAGTACCATAGCGATAAAGACCCGCTGGAGTTGTCCCCCAGACAGGCTATCGATGTAGCGGTCTTTTAAGTTGGTCAGTTCTAAATAGTCCATAGTTTCTCGGATTTTTCCCCAGTCTTCTGGTCTCAGTCGACCTCGACTGTAAGGAAAACGTCCAAAACTGACCAGTTCTTCCACCGTCAATTTGGCTTGGTAATTAATCTTCTGCTTTAGGATAGTCAGTTCTTGAGCCAGTTCTTGTGAATTCCAACTCTCGATTTCGCGGCCTTTGATACTGAGAATTCCCTGATCTTTCTTGGTCAGTCTGCTCATGATGGAGAGGAGAGTCGATTTTCCAGCACCATTGGGACCAATGAAGGCTGTCAGTTTCTGAGGACTGACTTCAAGCGAAATGCCTTGCAAAATATCCTGTTTTTGAATGGATTTGCCAATGTTTTCCAGTTTCACTGACGCGCCCTCCTGTATAGTAAGATAAAGAATAAGAGGCCACCCACGCTCTCGATGAGCATACTGATGCGAATTTCCAGCGCAAAGACTCGTTCAATCAGGGCTTGCCCCAAGGTCAAACTGATAAATCCAACCAGAATGGCCACTATAAAGAGTAACTTATGTCGATAGTCTTTGACGATTAGGTAGGTGAGGTTGGCCAACATAAAACCGAAGAAGGCCATAGGTCCCACCAGGGCAGTTGCTGTTGAGGTCAAAAGTACGATGCCCCAGAGGAGCTCTCTCTGTTCTTTTTCAACATCGAGTCCCAGTATCTGAGCTGTTTCTCTTTGCAGGTGCAAGACATCCAGAATGACTGCTTTTCGAAAGAAAAAGATGGTCAAAGCGAGGATGATCAGAGAACCGATTGCTAGGATGGAAGTGTTGAGATGCTGAAAGGAGGCAAAGAGACTGTTCTGCAGTTTATCGTATTCATTTGGATCCATCAGGACTTGTAGGAAGGTACTGATATTTCGAAAGAGGCCTCCGAGGGCTAGGCAGATCAGCAGAATGAAGACCAGATCTTGCTTCATCAGTGTCTTCAAGTAGCCTTGTAAGGCGAGAAAGAAGAGGGACTGAAGTAGAAGTAAGACTAGGAATTCTAAAATAGGAGACTTACCAAGTTGAAGAAACTTACTTTCAAAAACCAGTAGCAGAGTTTGTAGTAGGACGTAGAAGGATTCGATTCCCAAAATACTTGGCGTCAGGAAGCGATTTTCCGTTAGGGTTTGAAAACTAATAGTCGAAATCCCTGTCGCGATGGCTACCAAGAGATAAACGATAACCTTTTGGGAACGCAACTTCCAAGCAAAGGCTGACAGGTGAGTAATGGGCCAAAAGTAGAGAAGACAAGCTCCGATGGCAAGAATAATGAGAAGCCAGAATAGCTTAGTATGTTTGCTTTTAGACGGCATCTTTTCGTCCCCCTCTCCAGAGAAGTAGGATAAAGACGAGGCTACCAATGATTCCTAGTAGAAGGCTGACAGACAGCTCATAGGGCCGAATCAGAACTCGGGATAGGATATCGCAGGCCAGAACTAGATTAGCACCGACCAGAGCGACGATGAGTTTGGTCTGACTTAGATTATCTCCATAGTGCTTGCGAACAAGATTGGGAACAATAACTCCGAGGAAAGGTAAGCCACCTACGGTAATCATGGTGACACTAGTCGTTAGCGCCACCAGAAAGAGGGCCAGTTTTTCAAGTAGGGAGTAGGAAATCCCCAAACTTTCGCTAGTTTCTTTTCCTAGATTCATGATGGTGAAGGTTTGGGACAATTTCCAAACGGCTATCAGGATAATGAGGCCTAAGAAGAGCCACTCATACTGATGGGTCTGAATCATGGAGAAGGAGCCCTGGGTCCAGGCAGTCATACTCTGAACCAGATTGAAACGATAGGCGATAACTTCTGTCACAGAACCGATAATCCCGCTATAGATGATCCCAATCAGAGGCAACATCCACCTTTCCTTTACAGTAAAAATGGTCATAAAGGCTAGGAAGAAGAGGGTGAATACGATGGATGAAACAAAAGCGAAGAGCATCTTTTGGGTCAGACTAGCCGACGGAAAGACAAAGAGGCTCAATACCATTCCCAGTTTGGCAGCTTCAGTGGTCCCAACTGTACTTGGAGCAGCAAACTGATTTTGGGTAATAGTCTGCATGAGGAGTCCTGCCATACTCATACTAGAGGCAGTCAGGAGAATGCTAATGGTCCTTGGAAGACGGGACTCTTGAAAGAGAAGCCAAGTTTCATGATCCAGTGCAAAGAGTTTTCCCCATGAAAAATCACTGGTTCCAATGCTAATAGAGAGAAAGACTAGGAGTAGAAGTAAGCCAATTAAATAATGAGAAAGTTTCATGCCCCATCCTTTCATGTAGATTTGGTACCGAAAGATACCTGCGGATATTACTGTAACACGATTTATTTAATCTGTCAATAAATTTTCTGACAATTTAATGTAAAAAGAAAGAAAAATTCCTGAAACAAGTGCGAAATCCCTCTTTTATAGGATAAACTTGCAAAACCCAATCCACCTTCCCGCTATCCTTCTCCTATAAAAAGTGGTAAAATGGATGAAAGAA
>CAURTW010000122.1:0-4120 GCA_963527705.1 uncultured Streptococcus sp. | reverse complement strand
CAGGCTACGATGCCAATAAA
Organism: uncultured Streptococcus sp.; assembly: GCA_963527705.1. Lineage (GTDB taxonomy): Bacteria > Bacillota > Bacilli > Lactobacillales > Streptococcaceae > Streptococcus. The sequence goes on along the minus strand of CAURTW010000122.1, from coordinate 4,100 downwards.
CTCAATGTCGCTTTGGCAGATATCAAGGCAGGAATTGCAAAGGCAAAAGAAGCCAAAGGAAATCTGACAGAGGAAGATGTCCGCAAAATTGTAGAAGACACACTAAAAAACTATAAACTCGATCAGGTTATAACAGGAAACCAGGTCAATATCATCATCAATTTTGCGCTCAACCTCTCAAAGAGTGACATTTTGAACAATGCTGATTTCACCAAAACTCTAAATGATCTCAAACAAAGCATCGTTTCCCAAGCTGGAGATAGTTTTAAAAATATCAACCTCAACTTTGATGCCAATAAAGCGCTAGAAGAGGGGGGCAACTTCTTTAGCTCTCTTTGGCAAGCCATTGTCAACTTCTTCAAGAGTTTTGGTGCTTAGGTCATTTCATGATATAATAGATGGTAACAGAAATGTTGCCGTCTTTTTTTAGACCGATAGAAAGTGAAGAATATGTTAAAGAAAAATGATATTGTAGAAGTTGAGATTGTTGATTTGACCCATGAAGGGGCAGGAGTTGCCAAGGTAGAAGGCTTGGTCTTTTTTGTAGAGAATGCTCTTCCGACTGAGAAAATTCTTATGCGTGTCCTTAAAGTCAATAAAAAAATTGGCTTTGGGAAAGTTGAAGAATACCTTGTTCAATCACCTCATCGTAACCAAGATTTAGATTTGGCTTACCTGCGTTCAGGAATTGCTGACTTGGGGCATCTTGCCTACCCAGAACAGCTCAAGTTTAAAACCAAGCAAGTCAAAGACAGTCTCTACAAAATTGCTGGCATTAGAGATGTAGAGGTCGCTGAAACGCTGGGTATGGAAAATCCAGTCAAGTACCGTAACAAGGCGCAAGTTCCAGTTCGTCGTGTCAATGGTGTCTTGGAAACTGGCTTTTTCCGTAAGAATTCCCATGATCTCATGCCACTGGAAGATTTCTTTATCCAAGATCCTATGATTGATGAGGTAGTAGTGGCCCTACGCGACTTGCTCCGTCGTTATGATTTGAAACCTTATGATGAAAAGGAACAGTCTGGCTTGATTCGAAACCTCGTTGTGCGTCGTGGGCACTATTCAGGACAAATCATGGTCATTTTGGTAACCACTCGTCCGAAAGTTTTCCGTGTTGACCAATTGATCGAACAACTAATCAAGCAATTTCCAGAGATTGTCTCTGTCGTGCAAAATATCAACGACCAGAATACCAATGCTATTTTCGGTAAGGACTGGCGAACACTTTATGGTCAAGACTACATTACCGACCAAATGTTGGGAAATGACTTCCAAATATCTGGACCAGCCTTCTATCAGGTCAATACAGAAATGGCTGAGAAACTCTATCAAACAGCCATTGACTTTGCAGAGTTAAAAGGAGATGATGTGGTGATTGATGCTTACTCAGGAATTGGAACGATTGGATTGTCTGTTGCGAAACATGTAAAGGAAGTCTACGGAGTTGAGGTCATCCCAGAAGCAGTTGAGAATAGCCAGAAGAATGCTACCTTGAATAATATCACTAATGCACACTATGTCTGTGACACAGCTGAAAATGCTATGAAGAACTGGCTTAAGGAAGGTATTCAACCAAGTGTTATCTTGGTTGATCCTCCACGCAAAGGCTTGACCGAAAGCTTTATCAAAGCAAGCGCCCAAACAGGAGCAGACCGCATTGCTTATATCTCTTGTAATGTCGCAACCATGGCGCGTGATATCAAACTCTACCAAGAGTTAGGATATGAATTGAAAAAAGTTCAGCCGGTGGATTTATTTCCGCAGACGCATCACGTGGAGTGTGTAGCTTTGCTGGTAAAAGCCTAGAAACCTTTGAACGAAAGGGATAATGAAAGCCTTGATTGCAAGGCTTTTTGCTTTATGGTGGGTAAGTATCAGAGTGAGAAAATTTTTGGAATGAGTAGAAGTGATAGCTAGAAATTATCAGTTTCTATTTCCATTTACCCTGTGGGTACGTGTTTGTTTCCATTGACAAGGAGTTTGTGGGAATAGAAATGTACCCACCTTGTTTGAATCAAGTGAAGTGTAGTTGAAGGAAATCTGTTGAAAGCAATACTTCATTTTACCGAATAAGTAATAATTTAGGCAACTTCAAATCGATTAAAAAAAACTATTTTAAAGGTTAAGAGTAGACAAAAATTGTCCACTCTTTTTTGCAAACTCAATTTATCAATAAATGAAATGAGGGAATGTAAAATGAAATATTTTGAGGTTGAGTTAGAAAATCCTGATGAATTTTTAAAACTACAAACAGAAGATTTTGTGAAAGCTAATCGCTTGCTACTAAGGAAGATAATCCAGAGCGTTACAGTCTATGAAGAAAACTTCGTCATATCCTTTAAATCTGGCATCGAATTGGAAGTATGAGTCTCATTCCATAACTTTTATATTGAACATATCATCTTGTTGTGTTATACTATAAATTGATATAAACAAAGATGTAGGAGGAACCGAAACTATGACAGCCTCAATGCGTTTAAGATAAGCTGGCAATAAAAAAAGCAGAATCTATACCCGATGATAGGCTTTTTTGTTGTGCTTATTTATACGATATTGAGCATTCATTAGTTACGGTGAGGATATTGGTTATTTAACTATACCTTTATTTAACTATGTCTTTAATATGAATGTTTCCAAATTGTATGTATGCAGACCAAAAGCCACATTGTGGATTTAGGCCTGCATTTTTTATTGCCTATAATGCTATTCAAAATAGAAATTTAAGCAAAATAATATGCAGGAGATAATATAAATGGAAAAATACAACAATTGGAAACGAAAATTTTATGCAATATGGGCAGGGCAAGCAGTATCATTAATCACTAGTGCCATCCTGCAAATGGCGATTATTTTTTACCTTACAGAAAAAACAGGATCTGCGATGGTCTTGTCTATGGCTTCATTAGTAGGTTTTTTACCCTATGCGATTTTGGGACCTGCCATTGGTGTGCTAGTGGATCGTCATGATAGGAAGAAGATAATGATTGGTGCCGATTTAATTATCGCAGCAGCTGGTGCAGTGCTTGCTATTGTTGCATTCTGTATGGAGCTACCTGTCTGGATGATTATGATAGTATTGTTTATCCGTAGCATTGGAACAGCTTTTCATACCCCAGCACTCAATGCGGTTACACCACTTTTAGTACCAGAAGAACAGCTAACGAAATGCGCAGGCTATAGTCAGTCTTTGCAGTCTATAAGCTATATTGTTAGTCCGGCAGTTGCAGCACTCTTATACTCCGTTTGGGATTTAAATGCTATTATTGCCATCGACGTATTGGGTGCTGTGATTGCATCTATTACGGTAGCAATTGTACGTATACCTAAGCTGGGTAATCAAGTGCAAAGTTTAGAACCAAATTTCATAAGGGAGATGAAAGAAGGAGTTGTGGTTCTGAGACAAAACAAAGGATTGTTTGCCTTATTACTCTTAGGAACACTATATACTTTTGTTTATATGCCAATCAATGCACTATTTCCTTTAATAAGCATGGAACACTTTAATGGAACGCCTGTGCATATTTCTATTACGGAAATTTCCTTTGCATTTGGGATGCTAGCAGGAGGCTTATTATTAGGAAGATTAGGGGGCTTCGAAAAGCATGTATTACTAATAACAAGTTCATTTTTTATAATGGGGACCAGTTTAGCCGTTTCGGGAATACTTCCTCCAAATGGATTTGTAATATTCGTAGTTTGCTGTGCAATAATGGGGCTTTCGGTGCCATTTTATAGCGGTGTGCAAACAGCTCTTTTTCAGGAGAAAATTAAGCCTGAATATTTAGGACGTGTATTTTCTTTGATCGGAAGTATCATGTCACTTGCTATGCCAATTGGGTTAATTCTTTCTGGATTCTTTGCTGATAAAATCGGTGTAAATCATTGGTTTTTACTATCAGGTATTTTAATTATTGGCATTGCTATAGTTTGCCAAATGATAACTGAGGTTAGAAAATTAGATTTAAAATAAACAATATTGGAGGAATATTTATGTATCTTATTTTCATGTAACTCTTCCTGCTAAAATCGCAGGGTTTTCCCTGCATACAAGCAAATGAAAGCATGCGATTATAGACAGGAGGAAATGTTATGGAATTAAT
>CAURTW010000121.1:0-4182 GCA_963527705.1 uncultured Streptococcus sp. | reverse complement strand
ATTGGAAATCTCTAGCTTCTTTGTGGCTGAGAACTATTTTGTCTCAGGTTCTTTTAGTGTCTGACTTAAATAATTGTTCTTCTGGGAACTAAATCGAATTAAGCTTCGATTTCTGTAACCATACCTGAACCAACAGTACGTCCACCCTCACGGATAGAGAATGTAGTACCTTGTTCTACGGCGATTGGGTGGATCAACTCAACGTCGATAGTCACGTTATCACCAGGCATTACCATTTCAGTACCTGCAGGAAGTTCGATTGAACCTGTAACGTCAGTAGTACGGAAGTAGAATTGTGGACGGTAGTTGTTGAAGAATGGAGTATGACGTCCACCTTCTTCTTTAGTAAGGATGTAGACTTCACCTTTAAATTTAGTGTGTGGGTTGATTGAACCTGGTTTAGCGATAACTTGTCCACGTTCGATTTCGTCACGTTGAACACCACGAAGAAGGACACCTACGTTATCTCCGGCAAGACCTTCGTCAAGTTGTTTACGGAACATTTCAACACCAGTAACAACTGCTTTTTGAGTTTCTTCTTTGATACCAACGATTTCGATTTCGTCGTTGACACGAACAGTACCACGGTCGATACGTCCTGAAGCAACTGTACCACGTCCAGTGATTGAGAATACGTCTTCGACAGGAAGAAGCAATGGTTTTTCAGTGTCACGTTCTGGTTCTGGGATGTACTCATCAACAGTGTTCATCAATTCCATGATGATGTCTTCGTATTTAGAGTCACCTTCAAGAGCTTTAAGAGCTGAACCTTGGATAACTGGAAGATCGTCACCTGGGAAGTCGTATTCTGACAAGAGGTCACGGATTTCCATTTCAACCAATTCAAGCAATTCTTCGTCGTCTACCAAGTCAATTTTGTTCATGAAGACGATAAGGTGTTTAACACCAACCTGACGTGAAAGAAGGATGTGCTCACGAGTTTGTGGCATTGGTCCGTCAGTTGAAGCTACTACAAGGATAGCTCCGTCCATTTGAGCGGCACCAGTGATCATGTTTTTAACGTAGTCCGCGTGTCCTGGAGCGTCGATGTGAGCGTAGTGACGTTTTTCAGTTTCGTACTCAACGTGCGCAGTGTTGATAGTGATACCGCGTTCGCGTTCTTCTGGAGCAGCATCGATAGACGCATAGTCTTTTGGTTGGTTAACTGCTGAAGGCAAGCGACGTGCCAATACAGTTGTGATAGCTGCAGTCAAAGTAGTTTTACCGTGGTCAACGTGTCCGATAGTACCAATGTTAACGTGTGGTTTACTACGATCGTATTTTTCTTTTGCCATTTGAGTAAAAGCCTCCAATAAAATATATTTTATAGATAGACAGTAGGCAATACAGTCTAACTTTCCTTACTATTTTATCAAATTTCAGCTAAATTGCAAGTGTTTTACAAAGTTTTTGTGAATTATTCTTAATCTACTAATCTAAACGGTATTTCTACTCCTATCACTTCTTTAATGAAAAAGAAAAATCAGGAATTTCCTGACTTTTACTTAGCTAATTCTCTTTCTCGTTCTTTCATTATTTTATGGTTTTCATACAAACGTGACAAAAACTTAGAAATTTCTTTTAAGATAGAATAGGTTGGTACTGCGACAATCATGCCAATGACACCATATATATTACTTGATAACAAAAGTAATACTAAAATCGTAATTGGATGAACCTTCATCACTCCACCAACGATTCGAGGGTAGAGGATGTTTCCATCCACTTGTTGAATGATCAGCATATAAACAACTGCAATCAGCATTCTATGGGGATCAGTAAAGACATTGGCGATAATCATCGGAATCAGACCAATACTAGGGCCTACATAAGGAATAAGATTGGCTAATCCTGAAAAAATAGCGAAGACCAAAGCATATTTCAAACCGATTACGCTATATCCGATAAAAGCTAAACAACCAATAATAATCGCATCAATGGCGACTCCACTAATATAGCGTGCAATTGTCGCATTCAAATTTTTTAAAAGACCTGTAATATGCAACTTATCTCGCTTTAAAACAGTACGTTCAAGCATCGGCAAGAACTTGTGACCATCTAACAAAAAATAAATTAAAAATACAGGGGTCATGATAATAATCAAAACAGTACTAAAGAGCGCAGATAGGACACTTCCAACACTATTCGTTACACTATTTAGGATATTCTGTAGAATATCTACATAGGAGAGATTTAACTGTTGAATAGTCGCTTGAATATCTAAATTTTGAAAGGCTGGATAAGTGGATAAATCGATAATCAAATCTTGCAGACGACTGTAGATTGTCTGACTTGTTGCAATCAAACTGGTCAGCTGATTAATCAAAATCGGTAAGAGATAGACTACTCCAATAACTAGCCCCCAAACCAAGGCACACAAGGTCAGTAGAATACCAATGATACGGTTAATTTTGAAATACTTTTGTAAAAAATTTACAATAGGATTGGTCAAATAATATAAAAAACCACCTAAAAGAAAGGGAATCATTATAGTGTTTGCGACGCTTACAAAAGGTGTAATAATCGCTCCCATCTCTCTCCATAAATAGAAGATGATGGTTAATAGTAAAATCTCACTGGTCCAAAAAAATAATTTATTCTTACGAAACATGAGGTACCTCCATTCATCTATTTTACCACACTTTCAAAAAAGCTTCTTTCTTATATCATGAAACTGGGAATATTTTTTTCTTTATGATAGAATAAACTTACTATGAAAAAAATAATTTTAACTCTCCTAAGCCTTTCCGTTATTGGCTCAGCATCTACTGTTGCTGCTCAAGATTTTAATATTGCTGCTAAACATGCAATTGCCGTTGAGGCGAATACTGGTAAAATTCTCTATGAGAAAGATGCAACCCAACCAGTTGAAATCGCTTCAATCACAAAATTGATTACGGTCTATCTTGTCTATGAAGCCTTGGAAAACGGCAGTATTACACTATCCACTCCGGTAGATATCTCTGATTATCCATACAAATTAACGACAAATTCTGAAGCGAGTAACGTTCCTATGGAGGCTCGTAATTATACCGTCGAACAACTACTGGAAGCAACCCTAGTATCCAGTGCTAACAGTGCAGCTATTGCGTTAGCTGAAAAAATTGCTGGCTCAGAAAAAGATTTCGTCGATATGATGCGCGCAAAGCTCCTAGAATGGGGAATTCAGGATGCCACTGTTGTCAATACGACGGGTCTTAACAATGAGACTCTAGGAGATAACATTTACCCAGGATCTAAAAAAGATGAGGAAAATAAGCTCAGTGCTTATGATGTCGCTATCGTTGCTCGTAATCTCATCAAAAAATACCCACAAGTCTTGGAAATCACGAAAAAACCTTCTTCTACTTTTGCTGGAATGACAATCACTTCTACCAACTACATGTTAGAGGGTATGCCTGCTTATCGCGGTGGTTTTGATGGCCTTAAGACAGGAACAACAGACAAAGCTGGAGAATCTTTTGTTGGTACTACTGTCGAAAAAGGGATGAGGGTTATCACAGTTGTTTTGAATGCAGATCATCAAGACAATAATCCTTACGCTCGCTTCACAGCTACATCTTCACTAATGGATTATATCTCTTCTACATTCACACTTCGTAAAATCGTTCAAAAAGGCGATGCCTACCAAGATAGCAAAGCACCTGTACAAGATGGAAAAGAAAATATGGTCACTGCCGTTTCTAAAGATGATATCTCTCTAATTGAACGTGTTGGGGGACAATCGTCCCAAACTATTCAATTCACACCTGATTCTAAGGCAATACCAGCACCACTTGAAGCCGGAACCGTGGTTGGACATTTGACTTATGAAGACAAGGACTTGATTGGTCAAGGTTACATTACTACAGAACGTCCTAGTTTTGAAATGGTAGCAGAAAAGAAAGTTGAAAAAGCCTTCTTCTTAAAAGTTTGGTGGAATCAGTTTATCCGCTTCATCAACGAAAAATTATGATATTATAAACTTCTTAAAGCTAAAAAATAAATATTATATTTAAAAAGAACTGAGTCTGAATTGTAATGAGCTCTTCTTTTTAAAACTTTTATTTATAGATATCGCTTTGAATTATAATAAAATTTATCCTATACAGAACGAAACCTGGTTAACAATAGAACTTAATTACAGCAAAAAGATTCTGGGACAATAGTCTCTTATCTCCAAAAAAGCAACGGATTTGCCGT
>CAURTW010000120.1:0-4197 GCA_963527705.1 uncultured Streptococcus sp. | reverse complement strand
AAAGTTGCTTTTTCAAGAATAACCCCATGTTGGAGGATATTTCCGATTGAGTTGCAACCATAGTTAGTTACTCGGGTATCAATCCCTTGTACCTGACGACCACTTGAAAGAGCTACGACTTTAAGATCCGCATGGCTACCATTACCAATCAAGTCGCTATCAAAATCCGCAACGACGTTTCCTTCGTTCATGACACCGATTGCCCAGTCAATGCTTGCATCGTTGCCTAATTTACCACGACGGCTAATGTAAGCAGTGACGTTTTCACCTAGACGGTCGATCGCAGCAAACTTCACTTGAGCACCAGAACGTGCAATCACTTCCACTGTGATATTGGCAGTTGCTTTGGCACTTCCTTCACCGCGTGACTCTAAACGCTCCAGATAACTAATCTTAGAGTTTTTACCAGCGATAATCATAATATGCTTGTTAAACGGCACATCGCTATCGCTGTCTTGATAGAAAATTCCTTCGATTGGTTCAGCAATTTCCACGTTATCAGGAATATAGAGAACAGCACCACTGTTAAAGTAAGCTGTATGGTAGGCTGCCAACTTATCATCATCATATTTAACTGATGACATGAAGAATTCCTCAATAAGCTCTGGAATTTCTTCTAAAGCTGAGTGAAAGTCTGTAAAGACAACACCCTGTTCAGCTAATTCAACTGGAGTTTGCTCAAAAACAGTCTGAGTTCCTACTTGAACCAATTTCAAGTGATTATCTAGAGCTGTGAAATCTGGAACATTTGCTGATGGCTCACTTTCTGTAATCGTTCCATCACCCAGATTCCAACGGTGGAATTTGACACGCTCAATAACTGGTAATTCCAAACTCTCAATCTTATCAAAAGCTTTTTGACGGAGGTCAGCCAACCAGCTTGGTTCAGCGTGCATTTCTGAAAAAAGTTTAATATTCTCTTTAGTCATTTACTTCTCCTAAAAGATACGAGGGAATTACAATTCTTCCTTGTAGTCGTAGCCAAGTTCTTCAGCTAGTTTTGCGTATCCTTCACGTTCCAAACGGGCAGCCAATTCTGGACCACCAGAAAGGACAACACGACCTTCCATCATCACGTGGACCACGTCTGGCGTGATGTAGTTCAAAAGACGTTGGTAGTGAGTGATAATCATAGCACCAAAGCCTTCACCACGCATAGCATTAACACCTTTAGAAACAACTTTAAGGGCATCAATATCAAGACCAGAATCAATCTCATCCAAAAGGGCAAATGTTGGCTCCAACATCAAAAGTTGAAGAATTTCATTACGTTTTTTCTCACCACCAGAGAAGCCTTCGTTGAGGTAACGCTCAGCCATTTCTTCTTTCATATTAAGCAATTCCATTTTTTCATCTAGCTTAGTGATGAACTCGCGAACTGAAATCTTTTCATCATCTTCTTTACCAGCATTCATAGCTGCACGAAGAAACTCAGCGTTAGTAATACCAGGAATTTCTGATGGATATTGCATAGCAAGGAAAAGTCCCATACGCGCACGCTCGTCAACTTCCAACTCAAGGATGTTTACGCCATCAAACAAGACTTCACCTTTGGTAACTTCATAGTTTGGATTTCCCATGATAGCGGCAGAAAGAGTTGATTTACCAGTACCATTTGGTCCCATGATAGCGGCGATTTCTCCTGTTTTCAGGGTCAGGTTAACCCCTTTTAAAATTTCTTTTCCTTCAATCTCAACGTGAAGATCTTTGATCTCTAATACTGACATGATAGTTCCTTTCTTTTTCAAGGCCTTTACCAGAACTCACTAGAAACATACTTGATTTCCCTAGAAAATACGGTAAAAGGTCAATAAATATACTTTTATAGTATAACAAAAAAAAGCCTAAAAGGCTTTGATTTTGTCTAGAAGCTGAAGACTAGTCTTTTCCTTTTAAATGCTGGTCAATGACATCTACAATCTTGCCCATCAAGTAACTTACTCGGAAATTTCTAAAGAGCAAAATGGCCCAAAAGGCTGCCATAATATAACGACCAGTCATCCAAGCTTCATTGAAAAAATAGGTCTCAGCAGCTGTAAACAGCGCGATGATAATAAATTGTTGTCTATTCATAAACTTATTGTATCATGAAATCTTTCTTTAGTCTTCCTCTACCTTCACTTTATTAGCCAAAAATTCAAATCCTTCTGGAATCAGACTTTCTTCTGCTTCTTTTTCAGTTTGAGAAGATTTGGCTTTGGCTGAAAAGGCTGCGCGAACTTCTTTCCATTCCTCCATGGAAATAGCTAAAATCTCAGGTGAAAAACCTGCTGCCTGACTGAGTATATTTCCAAACATGGTGTTGAGATTGTCTCGTTTCATGGTTTGACCAGCATTGAAGTTAGATTCAAAAGCAAGAATAGCATGGTGTTCATTGGCCGCAACCGGTTGAGAACCAACTAGCAGAGCCTTATCAGGGCCTCCTAGACTTTCAATCACCTCTCCCCAGGCATTCTGCAAACGAATCAGATTTTGACGTGCTAAATCAGGATTTTCAACGGCCTCTTGTAGGATAGATTGAACTTTATTGCGATCCACACGATAAACTGTCTTGCCCGTAGCTGGTCGACTAGGTGCTGGAGTAGTTGGCTTGGGTATAGTTCCTACATTTGCGAGTTCTTGTTTAAGACGGGCAACTTCCTGTCTCAGTGAATCAATTTCATGTTCAACCGCCCCTGAAAGAGCTGCTTCAGGCTTAATCTCTGCCAAACGGATGGTCATCATCTCAGCATAAATCTTTGGCTGTAAACTAGACTTAATATCTGCTAAACTGACTGTCGCCAAGCGAATCATTTCAAACAGATTTTCTTGAGAAAGTGCCAAATTCTCTACAAAGACTGGACTATGATGAGTGTTTTCTCCCCCTGTTTGAACAATTAACAAGTCTCTTAAATAGTGCAAAAGGTCGGTCACAAAACGAGTCATGCTCTTACCATTCTCAAAGAGAAGATTCAAGCAAGCTAGGGCCTTTGGAACATCCTGTTGAGACAAGGCGGCCACATAATCATCCAAGGCTGATAGACTAATTGTATCAGTAATTTCTTCAGAGATGGCAGTCGTCAGCTCGTTTCCCTGTGTCAAACTCAGGGCTTGATCCAAAATAGACAAGGCATCTCGCATTCCACCTTCAGCCCGTCTAGCAATGATTTCCACAGCCTCTGGTTCAGAACTGATATTTTCTTTGTCTAAGATATAGTGGATATGTTCCTTAATATCCTGTGTCTTAATTGATTTAAATTCAAAACGTTGCACACGGGATAGAATAGTGGCAGGAATCTTGTGCAATTCAGTAGTTGCCAAAATAAAGACCACATTCTGTGTTGGCTCTTCCAGCGTCTTTAGGAGGGCATTAAAAGCTCCTGTAGACAGCATGTGAACCTCATCTATGATATAAACCTTATAACGAGCAAGGCTAGGCGCATAGGTAGATTTATCACGAATTTCACGGATTTCATCCACCCCGTTATTAGAAGCAGCATCCATTTCAATGACATCTTCTAAACTACCGTCCGTCACTGCTTGACAAATATAGCAGTTATTACACGGTTCACCACCCACTTGATTTGGACAGTTCATAGCTTTGGCAAAAATCTTGGCTACACTGGTTTTTCCCGTTCCCCGTGGACCAGAAAAAAGATAAGCATGACTTATTTTCTCTTGCTCCACTGCTTGTTTAAGAGTCTTAGCCACAACTTCCTGTCCAACCAACTGGGAGAAGTTTTGACTTCTATATTTTCGATAAAGTGCTTGATACATTAGGCTTTCTCCCCAAACATTGTAAAGTCCCATTCTGTCTTTTCAAGCAAAATAGCGACAAATTGTTCCAAATAATCTCGATCCATAGCATCATAATCATCAATCTCTGAAGAATCAAGATCCAGAACTCCAAGTAATTGACCATTCTTAACCATCGGAACAACAATTTCACTTTTAGCTCGACCATCACAAGAAATATAGTTGGGATAAGTTGTTACATCACCAACTATAACAGTTTCCTGAAAGTGAGCTGCCTCCCCACAAACACCTTTTCCAAGTGCAATACGGATGCAGGAAACACCACCTTGGAAGGGACCTAAAACCAATTCCTTTCCATCAAACAGATAAAAGCCTGAGAATACGGTATTAGGAAAGCGTGATTTTAGAAGAGCACTGGCGTTGGAAAGATTAGCCAAAACATTGGTTTCACCATCCAATAAA
>CAURTW010000119.1:0-4222 GCA_963527705.1 uncultured Streptococcus sp. | reverse complement strand
TAGCTGAGGTTTTGAATGGTCGTTCTGGTAGAAAAGAGGGCGTTCAGGATTCTAACGAGGAACTAGCAAAAGAACTGGCTGATATCATTCACTACACCGTTGTAATTGCGGCCATCAACGACATAGATCTAACCAAGACCATTTTTGAAAAAGACAAAAAGGCGGCTATCAAATATCAGCATGGACGAGATTTGGAAGGATTTTTGAAGGGGAAGTAGAGCTATTGTCCTCTTCCTCCAACTTGAGAAAATCCATAGAACGTGATAAAATAAGGGATAAGGATTTTTAATAATTCATGATATAGAATGAGTGTATTTCTTTATGAAGAGGATTGAAGTATCTACAGAAATTGGTAGTCTCTCAGTTACTTATCAAAAGCAAAAGAAAGTGCTAGTTTGTTTAAGTGGCGCAGGTTTGCTACCAAGTTATGAAAATTTTTCACTTATACTTGAAAAACTTCCTCCTACAATTGGTTATTTGACAATTGATTTTCCGAACACAGGTAGGAGTCCGATTCATGACCAAGCTGGAAAAAATCTAGATAATCTTGCAGATGCGGTTTATGAAGTACTTGAAGAATTAGGGATTTCTGAATATATACTTTGTGTACATAGTTTGAGTGGAATTTTAGCTTGTAAATTGCTCAACAAACCAATTAAGTGTCAGGCTTTAGTAGCAATGGAACCGACAACTAAAAAAGTCATGTTTGCTGATTTTTCAGAAAATCCTTATCCAGAAATGGAAGAGCAGATGAGACTGATTGACGAGTATGGTCCTGAACTTTATTTTAAGAACTTAACTCAAGCAACATTTAGCCCTGAAATTAATAAAGAAATATGGAAAATAATGCAAGAAAAAGGTTCAGAGTTGGAAAATCAAGATCCAGGATTTCAGATATCTGGAGAGATTACTGAGGAAGATTTTGAGAATGTATCTATAGAATCTTATATTCCTGTGTTTATTTTTTGTCAGGCTTATAGAGAAAAAGAGTACAGAGAATCAGAATATTGGACTTCCAATACTAAACTCATTTTAGGAGGGAATCACCATTATTTACAATGGTCAGAATCAGAAAAAATTGCGACTATTATTCGAGAATTGTCAGAATAAGATGGAAAGAAGGAGACTACAGGAGACAAGATGAACTACTTTAATGTTGGGAAAATCGTCAATACGCAAGGATTGCAGGGTGAGATGCGAGTCTTGTCTGTGACGGATTTTGCAGAAGAACGGTTTAAAAAAGGGGCTGAGCTGGCCTTGTTTGATGAAAAAGATCAGTTTGTTCAAACAGTAACTATTGCTAGCCACCGTAAACAGAAGAACTTTGACATCATTAAATTCAAAGATATGTACCATATCAACGTTATCGAAAAGTACAAAGGATACAGTCTCAAGGTTGCTGAGGACGATTTGGACGATCTAGATGATGGTGAATTCTACTATCACGAGATTATCGGTTTGGAAGTCTACGAGGGTGATAACTTGGTCGGAACCATCAAGGAAATCCTACAACCAGGTGCTAACGATGTCTGGGTGGTCAAACGAAAAGGCAAGCGTGATTTGTTATTGCCTTATATCCCACCAGTGGTTCTCAATGTCGATATTCCAAATAACCGCGTCGATGTGGAAATCTTAGAAGGGTTAGACGATGAAAATTGATATTTTAACCCTCTTTCCAGAGATGTTCTCTCCACTGGAGCACTCAATTGTTGGAAAGGCTCGTGAAAAAGGGCTCTTGGATATTCAGTATCATAATTTTCGAGAATATGCTGAAAAGGCCCGCCATGTAGACGACGAGCCATACGGAGGCGGACAGGGGATGTTGCTCCGAGCCCAACCTATTTTCGATGCCTTTGATGCTATTGAAAAGAAAAATCCGCGCGTGATTCTCCTTGATCCTGCAGGGAAGAAATTTGATCAGACTTATGCTGAGGATTTGGCTCAAGAGGAAGAACTAATCTTTATCTGCGGGCACTACGAGGGTTATGATGAGCGCATTAAGACCTTGGTGACAGATGAGATTTCCTTGGGCGACTATGTCTTGACTGGAGGAGAATTGGCGGCCATGACCATGATTGATGCTACAGTTCGCCTGATTCCAGAAGTGATTGGCAAGGAATCTAGCCACCAAGATGATAGTTTTTCTTCTGGTCTTCTTGAATATCCTCAGTATACACGTCCTTATGATTATCGAGGTATGGTCGTACCAGATGTTCTGATGAGCGGGCACCATGAAAAGATTCGTCAGTGGCGACTGTATGAGAGTTTAAAGAAAACCTACGAGCGCAGACCGGATTTATTAGAAAATTATCAACTGACAGCAGAAGAAGAAAAAATGCTGGCAGAAATTAAAGAAAACAAAGAATAAAGGAGAAATCTATGCAAGTAATCAAACGTGATGGAGAAATTGCTGAATTTAATCCAGATAAGATTTATCAAGCTATCTTAAAGGCAGCCCAGACTGTCTATGTATTGACAGATGATTTGCGTCAAAACCTTGCACAAGTCACTAAGAAAGTGGTTTTGGATTTGGAAGAAGCCAAGGTGGAACGTGCTACCATCAGCATGATTCAGTCTATGGTTGAACATCGTTTACTGGGTGCAGGTTACATTACCATAGCAGAACACTACATTTCCTATCGTCTACAACGTGACTTGGAAAGAAGTGGTTATGGAGATCATATCGCAGTTCATTTACATTTTGAACAAATTCGCTAAGAAAAAAGAGTGGGATGAAGCAACTACATCTCACTCTTTCTTAAATCTATTTTTTTGGGCTGTTTGGACAGTTGAAGGGACAAATCGCAGGCGTTGAATATCGCTTATGCGGATAATACGGGTCACATTTTTAGCAAAATTTTTCACGATAATTTGCTGGCGTTGCTGATCGTATTTGATGATGTCACCTGTAAAACTTGTCTCTGACAAGATCAGGTGAACAGCAGTTTGTTTCTGGATAGCCTCTTCAATAGTGGCTGTAAGGGAGTTGCTTTCAGTCTGGTCTGGTTCTTCATGTCCATTTAAAAAGTCATGTATTTTATCTAGAACTTGCTGGAATTTATGTCTCATAGTGGCCTCCCTTCTTTTATATCAATATTATATAAAATTTTCCTAAAATCTACAAGATTTTACGAATAATCAAATGAAAGCTAAAAAAGGAGAAGAAAATGGCAGAATTTACATTTAAAATTGAAGAGCACTTGTTGACTCTTTCTGAAAACGAAAAAGGTTGGACCAAGGAAATCAACCGTGTGAGCTTTAATGGTGCTCCTGCAAAGTTTGATATTCGTGCTTGGAGTCCAGACCATACTAAAATGGGCAAAGGGATTACTCTCTCCAATGAAGAATTTCAAACGATGGTGGATGCTTTTAAAGGTAACTAAGTTGTCAAAATAAAAGAAAAGGATACTGAGTCATGATAACTCGATATCCTTTTTTAGTTAGTAAAGTAAGCCTGATTTTTAAGGCGTTGAAGTAGTGGATGACTAATAAAACTAATAGCTAGAAGTTTACCAAGGTCTGGAATGATAAAGGGAATGACCCCCACAAAAAGAGCTTTTTCAAATGGCATTCCAGCTAGAAAATGCAAGCTGAGAATCCCTCCGATAAAGACAAGGGCATCACCCAAGAGGTTTGCAAGAAAAATCTTGACAACACCACTCTTGCTGTTAGTTAGGGAAGAAGTAAGTCCAGAGTATACAAGATAAAACCAAAGATAGCCTGCAGTAGGGCCAACTAACGCCTGAAAACCAGCTCCACCTCCTGCAAAGACAGGAAGACCGATAGCACCTAGAAGAAGATAGAGTCCAACAGAAAGTACAGCCTCTCTCGGTCTAAAGACAGTAGCAATCAAGCCGATTGCAAAGTTTTGAAGAGTGAAGGGGACAGGTCCAATTGGAAGACTGATTTGTGCCAAAACAGCAATGAGAGCAGCCCCAATAGCAGGGAGAGCATAAACGTGAGCTTTTTTCAAAATAGTTAACCTCTTTTCTGATGTATAGTAACTATTATACTCGAAGAGGAATTATTGTCAACCGATTTTTTAAAACAAGGTAACAAAGACTGTAACGGCCGATTTGCTTACTAATTAAGTTGGATAATTGTTTTGTTGATTCGTAAATAATCAAAAAAGAAGCAGACACATTTGTATCAGCTTCTTTTGTTTCGATTAACGCATGGTTACAAATTCTTCGGATGCAGTTGGGTGAATCGCCACAGTTGC
>CAURTW010000118.1:0-4223 GCA_963527705.1 uncultured Streptococcus sp. | reverse complement strand
GCTGACGTGGTTTGAAGAGATTTTCGAAGAGTATTAACTAATTTCTTCTTACCAATTCCACCATATCATAAGGCAGGGTATTGGCAGCTTCCTTCAGAGAATAGTTCTCTAAGTTATTCACATTTTGTCGTAACTTCTTGGCATACTTGGTCGTAATCAATCGTTTTTCTTCATATTCGAAAATCAACTTGCGCTCCAGATAATAGCCTCTCAGCATTTCATCGATATTGTTGGGCTTAACACGGTTGATAACCCGTTCGACAAAGGCACCACTGGTAATAATAGCTGTTTCTCGGAGACGAGAATCCTGCATAAAGCTGATTAAAGAACTCTTGTAAACCCCTTTAAGGTTCTCCAAACTTTCGATAATCATCTCTGTATTTTCTAGATAGAGCTCTGCAATTTGGTCATAGTCAAGAGCTCTGAGTTTCTGTGATTCTTCATTTTTCCAACTGCGGAAGGTCTTGCCAAGAGTAAAGACTTCGTGAAGGAGAAAACGTAAAATCCGCAAGGAAACAAGAAAATAATAGGTCAATCGTGACGCAAACTTGCGATTGATACTTTGTTCCATGTTTTTCAAATAACGTTGGTAGACTCGATAGGCACGCTCACTCATCTTGTCCTCTTCGTAAGCCTGCTCTAAACCATCACTTTCAATACTGAGGATGAGAAGTTTCAAGGCCTCCCAGTCTTCTTGAGCCCCCTTATTTTCTTGACTCAGGATAAGGTTCTCTATACGTCCATGGTAATTGTCAATAGCCGCATAGAGGGGAAGTTTATTTCTAGTGTCTTCCAACTCTTTTTCCAACTCTATCGTTACTTCATTCAAAATGGCAATATGCATGAGATAGTCCTTGCTTTCTTCCTGTTCATCAGAAAGATGAGGCAGGACCAAGAGGCCTGTTAAAAAGCTTACAAGCGTCACACCTGCGACAAGGAATAGCAAGAGAGGATACTCCTGCTCTAGATTACTTGGTATCAGAAGTATCGTAGCAATCGACACGGTTCCCTTGACACCTGAGAAGGTCAAAAGAAGCATGTCCTTCATATACTTATTTAGCTTTTTCTTGAGACGTCTAGTCCTATAGGCGTAATAGCCATAAATCATGACAAAACGAATAGCAAAGAGAACAAATGTAAGGGCTATAAGAGATACCAATAACAGTAAGGGATTATAGATTGGATTGGTCAAGATAGGCTCTGCTATCATTTCCAGCTCCATTCCCAAGATTACAAAGACAGAACCGTTCAGCATAAAATTCACTGTATGCCAAACCGTCTCGGTCACCGTATCCACTTGGGCTTCGAGGAGCGTAATTTTCTTAAAACGGCTTGCCTTTAAAATCCCAGCAACTACGACGGCAATAATCCCTGAAACATGGACTTCTTCTGCCAGGAAGAAGGTCACCAGAGGTAAACTCAATTCTAATAAAAGTTCGCTGGCAATATCCGTCGCTCGTACACTAAGTAAGAAACTATGGAGGAAACGGTTGGTCATGGCTGTTAAAAAGCCAATTAAAAAACCGCCTAGGATTGAAAAGATGAGCGAACTGCTCGCTTGCCCAAGGGAAAAGGCTCCCGTTGTCCAAGCTGTCAAAGCTACCTGAAAGGCAACCAAACCAGAAGCATCATTCAAGAGTCCTTCACCCTTAAGGATATTGGACACACGCTTAGGAAAGCTAAAGCGCTCCGAAAGAGAGGCAAAGGCCACCAAATCCGTAGGGCCAAGGGCTGCCCCAACAGCCAAGCAAGCCGCCAAGGGAAGACTGAGCCAAAGAAGATGGGCCAAGCCACCCAAACTCAGGGTCGAGATGAAAATCACTGGAAATATGAGATAAACAATGATTCGCCAGTGTTTTAAAATAGCTGTAATGTCCGCTTCTTCCGACTCTCGGAAAAGCAAGGGCCCGATAACCAGAGCCAAAAACAACTCCGTATTGAGATGAAAGTCAGTATTGGGTAAAAAGAGACCAATCACAATTCCCAAAAGAATTTGCACCAAAGGGAGAGGCAAAAAGGGCAGGAGTTTATTGGTTGTACTCGAGACAATCAAGACCAGTAAAAATAGGATGAGGTAAATCAGTAATTCCACGCACTTCCTCCTTAATCTTTTTTACAACAAGATTCAAATATCTCCTTCTGCTCTTTGATTTTTTGGTCAATCTTGGAACAATCCTTGTGCTCAATTTTTCTCTGGCACCGTTCCATTTCAAGAGCAACTAATTTTTTCTTGATTTTAAGCATTTTTTTGCTCATGTGTGCTTGATCTAACACCCCCACCGCTCGTTCGTGGTGGGTTGATTCAACAAAATTCTGGCGCATGGCATCCAGCTTTTCACGTAGGTATTGTTTATCCATGTCTATATCTCTCTAATTTTTCAATCATTACTAAAAATGGTGGGTTGTTGACTTGGTTTAAAGTTCGGTAAATGGCAGCTGTGTACTCTTGTTGATTCAACTGGCTAACAAAATCCAAAACAGCATCCCTCTCTAGGTCGCCTCCTTCATGACCATAGTAGATCATGATAGCAATCCGTCCACCTTTGACAAGCAAATGACACAGTTTTTCTAATGCTTCGATCGTTGTCTGAGGTTGGGTGATGACAGACTTATCAGCTGATGGCAAATAGCCCAGATTGAAAATTCCTGCCTTGGCTTCTGTCACAAACTGGTCCAGTGTCTCATGACCTTGCAAGATTAATTGGGCATTTGTCAAGCCAGCTTGATGCAAACGCTCTTGGGTCTTTTCCAAGGCTTGTTCCTGAATATCAAAGGCATAGACTTGCTTGGCTAGCTTGGCTAAAAAAAGCGTGTCATGACCATTTCCCATGGTCGCATCCACTACGATATCGTCCTGAGTTACTACCTCAGCCAAAAAATCATGTGCCATCTCAAGTGGTCTTTTCATTTTCAAACTCCTGTTTTACAGCCTTACATCCTTGAACGCTTCCACGACGTCGCATCTCCATCTCAATGCTGTTGAGAACTTCCCATTTATTGAGGCTCCACATAGGCCCAATCAGCATATCTCTAGGTGCATCTCCCGTAATTCGATGGATGACGATATGTTTGGGAATGATTTCCAGTTGGTCGCAGATAACCTTGACATATTCGTCCTGGCTCATCAGTTGCAAGCGTCCTTCGTGGTAATCACGTTGCATACGCGTATTGGTCATCAGGTGAAGCAAGTGCAGTTTAATCCCTTGAATATCGTTATCCGTGACACAGCGGCGGACATTTTCAATCATCATCTCATGGGTTTCACCAGGAAGTCCGTTAATCAAATGAGAAACAATCTCAATCTTGGGATATTTCCTCAAACGCTTGACCGTTTCCACGTACAATTCATAGGAGTGGGCACGGTTAATCAGGTCAGAGGTTGTTTCATAAGTAGTCTGCAAGCCCAATTCAACCGTCACATGCATGCACTCCGCCAACTCAGCCAAATATTCGATAGTTTCGTCTGGTAAACAATCTGGCCGTGTTCCGATATTGATTCCTACTACACCTGGCTCGTTGATAGCCTGCTCATAGCGCTCTCGGATGACTTCAACCTTTTCATGGGTGTTGGTAAAATTTTGAAAATAAACCAGATACTTCTGAACATCCGGCCACTTACGGTGCATAAAGTCAATTTCCTTATAAAATTGCTCACGAATAGGAGCATCCGGTGCTACAATAGCATCTCCAGAACCTGAAACCGTACAAAAAGTACAGCCTCCATGAGCCACAGTTCCATCACGATTGGGACAGTCAAACCCCGCATCAATAGGGACTTTAAAGGTCTTTTCTCCAAATAGTTTTCGATAATAATCATTCAAGGTATTATAAGATTTCATAACTTTCATTATAACAAAAAACACCCACAATCTCAAAAGCCTGACTTTCCTATAAATTCCTCTGTTTCTCGTTTCCTTTAGCGATTTTTTATGATACAATATGGGTATGATTTTAATGAAATTAGCATCTATTTTATTATTGATACTGACCTTAGTCGTCTGCATTATCATAACCAAACTTTTTAGATTAAAAAAACTAGGACGAAACTTTGCAGATTTGGCTTTTCCAGTCTTGGTATTTGAATATTACCTTATTACAGCTAAAACCTTTACCCATAATTTCCTCCCTAGACTGGGCCTATCCCTCTCACTCCTAGCCATTATTCTCGTTTTTTTCTTCCTTTTGAAAAAACGTAGCTTTTACTATCCTAAATTCATCAAATT
>CAURTW010000117.1:0-4229 GCA_963527705.1 uncultured Streptococcus sp. | reverse complement strand
TTACATAATCCCAAATCTCCTTATCAGAAGTATGGAAAATATGAGCACCATACTGGTGAACTTGAATTCCTTCCTGTTCACGAGTATAGATATTACCCGCGATATGATTCCGTTTTTCAATGACTTTCACTTTTTTTCCTTTTAGGGCTGCTTCATGGGCAAATACTGCACCAAAAAGACCAGCACCAACGACAAGATAATCGTACATAACCCCCTCCTTTTATTTTTTAACAAACTGTTGTAGCAATTGTACAAGATGGATAACTTTAATCGATGTTACAATTGTATGTTTTACATCTCAAGTCCGTACTTCTTGTCCATAGGCTTCTGTCAAAAGAACCTTGCTTTCTTGCTTAGATTTTAAACCATCATCCACACCAAATACGATATGCGAATGAATATCAATCATTTTGTCTTATTTTCCTTCCATCACATCATTGATTGCAGCCTTGACTGACTCTAAACTGCTATCACTTATCTCCATCATGTAAAGGTTGCTATCAGGCATGGCATAGGATGGCAAATCCATACGCCCTGTTCCTTTAAGATCTTGCGAATTAATCTTATAAGTTCCACCACTCTCAAGTTGGGCATTGGCCATGTTCATCATGGTTTCAAGTGGCATATTGGTTTGTAAGGAATCTTGTAGTCCCTTTATAATACTGTCATAATTTTTCAAAGCTTCTGTCGAGGTTAGCTTTTGCAAAATAGCGACAATAACCTTTTGCTGATTGCGACCACGATCTCGGTCTCCATCTTCCAATGAATAACGCTCACGTACAAAGCTAAGAGCTTGCTCCGAGTCAAGATGAACATTTCCTACGGGATAGAACTTCCCATTTGTATGAGCTGTAAATTCTTGGTCATTATGAACATCAACTCCACCGAGAAGATCTATCAATTTCAAGAAAGAAGTGAAATTCAAACGAGCGTAATAGTTCAAGTCAATACCGTAGAGATTTTCCAGTGTATGAATTGAAGCATCTACTCCATAAATCCCTGCATGAGTCAACTTATCTTTTTGGTTGTTGCCACCATCTGCAATTGGAACATAGGAATCACGAGGTGTCGTTGTCAAGAGAATCTTTTTAGTTTCGCGATTCACTGTCATAATGATATTGACATCCGAACGAGAAACCGAACTGATTGGACCGTAAGTATCAATTCCACTGATATAAACATTGAAACTGTCACCCTTGACATCTTTTGGAGTTTCAACCGTCTTGGTTAATTCTTTGGTATAGATTTTCTTAATTTTTGAAGCATAGTCAGGATATTCTGATTCAATAATGTTTTCAAAGACACTGTTTAGAATGATTGCCTTTGTATCGCCAGCTAACAAGCTCTTATAGGCCGCAAGATAGGATCTGCTTTCTTCGACTGTCAATTCCTTATTTTGACTAGCCTTAAGATCATTCATCAACTGTTGGATATTATCCTTATCCGTCCCAGTCGGCCCCGTTACACTGGTTACCTGACTGATATTATCAATTGAACTATCTGCTAATACCGCAATACTCATCGAATAATGTGAGTAGTTCGATGTCGCATTCAGGCGACTGGTAAATCCAATGAACTGCCCTACAGCAAAGAGAGAAGTTCCATTGATTAACACACCAAGCAGTAATAAAATCAGCGTTAGATTTTTAGCTTTCTTGGACCGAATTAAAAAGAAGCACAAGATGGCTAAGGCTACAATTAAGACGGTAACCACTATATTGAGATATCGGAAGGCTAGCATATTGTACTTGAAAATCAAAAACAATAAAAAGACTGCTAGTATTGCATAGATAGCTAGCAACCCCCAACTAATCAATATTTTTGTTTTACCCTGACGAGCTCGCTTCGAAGATCTACTCACGATATACCTCTATTATCAATTTTTATTTCATTTTATTATATCATAAAAAAATACACTTGCGGGGTAAATCCGCTTAGGTAAGGCATTTTCATCTTCTTTCCGAAACATTCTTTTTGACTTGCAACCAATTACATCAATAAATTTACTATATAAACATCAAAATAAGGTCCCTTACGGAACCTCGCCATCTATTTGACATGATTTTCTGCTTCTTTTTGATACTGAGCATTCGATTCCAGTTTTTCCTTTTGCCACTTTTTGAAGGCCGCATCATACTCTTTAGTTGTCACAATATCATTTTGAAGTTCCATTCCTTTAAAAATAAATGGATCCCCCTTAATACCGACCTGTGAATAAGCTTTGGTAAATGGAACAGTACGACTAACCATAGGAGAGCCCCCTGAAGAAGCAACTGGAATAAGAAGTGAACTATCAGTAACCCAAGCCTGTGCTTTAGCATACTTTTCGTATCGTTTATCAAGATTACTTGTCTCAGAAGCCGCATCATCCAAGAGCTTCTTGTATTCATCCAAGCCAACTTTTGCCACAACTTCAGGATCCTTGCCCTTTGTTATACCTAGATGTTTCAAGGCAGAACCCTTCTTAGCATCTAAAATATTGAGATAGGTTGCTGGATCTTGGTAATCTGGTCCCCAACCTGTTCCGTTCAAATCATAATCTTTTTGGGTTGGAACTTTAGCTTGAGAAGTAATACTTTCCTTCTCATTATCTGTCATTTGAAGAACATCTATAATCACATTCTCCGTTCCAAGCGTTTCTTCAATTGATTGTTTTAGCGAATTGGTTTGTTGAACCGCAACTACATCTGTCTGTTCTACTGGCACATCTAGATGAATCGGGAAACTCACTCCCTTAGCTTGCAATTCTGACTTCGCTTTTTCAAATGCAGACTTGGCCTTTGTTGGATTGTAAATTGTATCCTTACCATCTGTGAGAGTCACATCTTTCCACTGTTCTCCATATTTCAGTAGTTCATCCTGAGCCAACTGTCCGAAGGTCTTCCCAGCTACTTGAACATAGTTATCTGGCACTAGACTATTACGAATAATCTTATCCGCACCTTCTTCACCATTTAATTGAGCTGTATAGGCGTGGCGATTAAATGCAAAATTAAGAGCCTGACGGAAGTTCTTATTGAGAAGAGCTTCTTTTGTTGATGTTTTTTGTGACTCATCTGTTTTAGCAGTTTTATTATAGGACTGACGATTTACGTTAACGGTGAGATAATAACTTGTTGCCTCTTGTGGACTATATACAATCTTATCACCATATTCCTTTTTAGTTGATTCAAAGTTTGAGCTTGTTGGAAAAAGACGTGCAGTTGTATAGGCACCTTGTGTAAAGCTACGAATTAAGGATTCTTGATCTGAACCATCATAGAATGTCAATTTAACATTATCAATTTTGACATTATCCTTATCCCAATAGTTAGGATTTTTTTCATATTCAATCACAGATTTAGAAATCAAAGATTTCAAAAAATATGGGCCATTGTAAAGAATACTTGATGGAGTTGGCGCTCCGTAATCCTTGCCTGTTGCATTCAAAAATTCTTCATTTACAGGAAGCATGGTTGCTGTGGTTACTTTAGAGTTCCAAAAACTTTCCGGTTTATTAAGAGTATATTCTACTGTGTAATCATCAAGGGCTTTCACACCTACAGCTGAGAAGTCATTTGTCTCACCACTAACATAAGCCTCCAATCCTTTAATAGATTTCTCAACCAAAGAAAGACCATCGGACTTTCCGTCTGCTGCATGCTTTAATCCAGTGACAAAATCCTGAGCCTTAACTTCTGCATACTCTTCTCCTTCTGAAGTGTACCACTTCACACCTTTACGAAGTTTGTAGGTATAAGTCAAACCATCTTTAGAAACTGACCAATCCTCTGCTAGAGAAGGAATGAGATTCCCATATTTATCATTCTCTAAAAGACCGTCGACGACATTACCTATTACGTCAGAAGTTGAACTTTTACTTGTAACACTATAATCCAAGGATGATGGATCAACTGCATAAACATAAGAGAATGTTTTGGGAGCATCTGCATTCTTTTCACTTTTCCCACAAGCTGTTAAAAGAATGGCTGTGCTCAAGATCACTCCTGCTCTTAAGAGCCATTTTTTCGATTGCATAAATAATCTCCTTCAAAATAGTATTTTTACTATTATACCCTATTTTTTTATAAATGCAAGAGTTCTTGTAGAATTTGTTAGAAAATTCTAACAAATGTTTTTAAAAGAGTTTTCTACAAAATATTTAGTAACAAGAGTCTGGGACAATAGTCTCTTGTCTCCAAAAAAAGCAACGGATTTGCCGTTGCTTTTTTGCATGGTTACGATAGTCT